>JAEYXR010000103.1 GCA_023431215.1 Bacillota bacterium | reverse complement strand
GGGCACCGTTACCCCCCAAAGCCGCATTTTGCTGGTAAACGACGCCTCCAAGGATCGCACCTGGGAGCTTTTTTGTGGTTTGCACCAGGAATGTGAGTTGTTTGAGGGCATTAAGCTTGCCCATAACCGGGGCCATCAAAACGCTCTTTTGGCAGGCTTGATGACAGCCAAGGAAAGTGCTGACGTCACCATCTCTATGGATGCCGACCTGCAGGATGACATCAATGCCATAGACCGTTTTTTAGAGGAATACTACAACGGCTGCGACATTGTGTACGGTGTGCGCAACAGCCGTGAAACCGACACCTTTTTTAAGCGCACCACCGCCCAGGGTTTTTATAAGCTCATGTCTTTTATGGGCGCCGACGTAGTGTACAACCATGCAGATTACCGTCTTATGAGCCGCCGGGCGCTGGAGGGACTTTCCCAATTTGGTGAAGTCAACATGTTTTTGCGGGGTATAGTCCCTATGATAGGCTATAAAACCGCAACGGTAGAATACAGCCGCGGCGAGCGGTTTGCGGGCGAATCCAAATACCCCCTGTCAAAGATGCTGAACTTTGCAATGGATGGCATTACTTCACTTTCGGTACGTCCCATCCGTTTTATTACCCTGCTGGGCTTTTTACTGTTTTCTATCAGCATTTTAATGCTGCTGTATTTCCTCATCCGTCATTTTACCGGGCACACCGTAGCCGGATGGACCTCTATTGCGGTTTCTGTGTGGGCTATTGGAGGGCTGCAGCTTTTGGCCATTGGTGTTATTGGAGAATACCTAGGTAAGATTTATTTAGAAACAAAGCATCGCCCCAAGTTTATTATAGAAACATACCTCAGGCATTGATCTTCTTGCCCAGCCATATACTAAAAACAGACTGTTTTGTTTTTTATACTCTGCATTTAAAAGAGTATAACAGAAAGGAGATTGTGCCCTATGAATTTTATCAAGCTTGACCCTCTCAATCTTACCGAAAATCCCTTTCATCTCATTGGTAAGGACTGGGCCCTTATTACTGCCGAAGCAGAGGGTAAGGTGAATACCATGACGGCCAGCTGGGGCGGTGTAGGTGTTTTATGGAACAAAAATGTAGTATTTGCTTTTGTCCGCCACTCACGTTACACTTTTGAGCTGCTGGAAAAAACCAATTCTTTTTCTCTTACCTTTTATCCCGAAGAAAAACGCCCCATGCTGGCATACTGCGGCAAGGCTTCCGGCCGTAACGAGGATAAAATAAGCAAAAGCGGCCTGACACTGCTTCACGAAGAGGGCATTCCTTATTTTGAAGAAGCAAAGCTTGCCGTTCTTTGTAAAAAGCTTTACTGGCAGGACATAGAGCCAGAAAACTTTATTGACACCGGCATTCTTCCCACCTGTTACAACACTCAGGACTTCCATCGTATGTATGTGGGAGAGATTCAGTCCATTCTCACCCGCTGAGCAGAGAAAAAAATAAATATGGTACACCGGTATATGATTTAACCGGCCGCAAAGGAAAGGATGTATTATGGCTTTTTTTAAGGAGTCCAAGGACAGCATATCACTAAAAGACAATGCCGCCGACATCGATGATTTTACTTCTATTGATGACCCGTTTTTCAAAGCTGAAGAAGACTTTGACAGCACCATCATTGAAAACTACCCTTCATCCGCTTCCGCATTAGCCCCAAGCTCTGCCAAAGAGCCCGCTCCTCCTGTGTATGGTTCCAAAGTGATTCCTTTAACTACCATCCCAGCCTCTACCACCATTCGAGGCATTTTAGAGGCCGAAGGCAATGTGCAAATTGATGGTGCCTTGGAGGGTGACATTATCTGTAAGGCCAGCCTTACTATTACCGGCTCTGTCAGTGGCTCCATCACCACTGCCACCTTAACGGCTGACGGTGCTGCAATTATGGGCAACATTAAATCCAACGGTTCTGTGCAGTTAATTAAGGGTACCCAGGTAATTGGGGACATTACCGCCACCGACGCCTCCATATCCGGCCAGGTTAAGGGCAATATGATGATTCAAAACAATGTTTATCTTGAAAACGACGCACTGATTATCGGCGACATTGTTGCATCACAAATTGAAATTAAGTCCGGTGCATATATCTCAGGTTCTTATCAGGTGGGGGGGACTTCACCCAGTGAAGATAAGCTTTTTGACAAGGTCTCTCATTTAAAGTCTATAGAAAAATAAAAAAAGTCCCCGTTATGCCTAGTGCATAACGGGGACTCCTCATTGATAAACTTTTAAGCTTTTCGCCTAAATAGCGAACTGCCCATAACCAGTGCCGCGGCACCACGCTTTTCCAGATCATGCACCATGGCATCGGTGATACCGCCGTCCAACCATACCGGAAGCCCTGTTTTCACCAGCTGGTCAATCTTGGGGTACAGACTTTCTAAAAACTCATGCTCGTTGGGCTCATACGTCATCTGTAAAACAGCATCCACTTCACCCATGAGATACCTCAGTGGGCCCAGATCCTCAGCGGGCGTGAGCGCCAGACCCACAGGAATACCCTTTGCCCTAAACTGACGGATTACCTCAAGGGGAAAAGGCATAGATGTCAGGTGCAAAAACACAATATCCGGGTAGCAAAGAGCAATTTCATCCAGATACTGCAGCGGGTTTGTCACCAGCATGTGGAAAGAGATGCGGGATTTGGCATACTGGCAAATTTGCAAAGCAGCCCTCATCCCAAAGGTAATGCGGGGAACAAAATGACCGTCTGCAATGGTCAGATGCAGCTTGCCGTATTCCTTGTCGGCAAAATCAATACACCCTTTTAAGTTCAGGTAGTCGGAAGAAGCGATGCCAGGTACAATATACATATCAGTCACAATCCTTTCTTTCGGCTGTCTAAAATAGCTGTGGTAAGGGGTTTTATATGTTATGGACAAACTGCCGCTATAACAGCAACACCGTATCCTGAATTTCCTTTAGCAACTGTTTTCGTGCCTTATAATCGGGCATCCAGTGTTCCACCAACGCCCAAAAGCCAGACGAATGATTGTGGTGACGGGTATGACACAGCTCGTGGAGCAGCACATAATCTACCGCTGCAGGGGGTGCCATTATTAGTCTCCAGCTAAAACTCAGGCTATTTTTGCCGCTGCAGCTGCCCCAACGGGTTTTTGCTCCTGTGATATGTACGCCGCATGCCTTTAGTCCGGTGGTGCGGCTCCAGGCATCCAGACGCTTGGGCAACTCCTGTCTGGCTAGGCTTCGGTAAAAGCTTTCTGCCATCTCCCTGCGCTCTTCTTGGCTTACAGACTGCGGCAAAAGCAGCAAACCGTCTGCATAGCGCGGAGCAACAATATTCTCTTCCAGCACAATTGTAATCCGGCTGCCCCACAGCAGTAGCTGTGCACCATCTTCCAGTATAAACTCCTGTTTTTGAGCAGTCCTGGCACGCTGTGCTGCGGTTTTTTCCTCTATCCAGTCTGCCTTACTGTTTACAAAATCTTCTATAAAACGCATGGGTACCCGGTAAGGCGCTCTTACCTCCATGCCACCCTCAGGTGTAATATGAATGGCCACTGTCTTTCGCGACGAGCGCACCACGCGATATTCCATGCTCATCACTCCTGGCGGTTGTTTTCTTTGAGTTCTTTGTAGGCATCGGGTTCCCGCCCACGTTCCTGCTTCAAGGTGTGTCTATACGTTTTTAGACGCTGCATCCTGCGTGTTTCCCCTGCACGCTCTTCCTTGCGTCTGGCTCTTCCCTGTTGATAACGCACCTTGATAGTCTCCTTCATGAGGGTGACTTTGGGGTCAGGCTGCCCACCCTCTACCCATCAAGGCACGCCCTTCTAACTCTTGGCAGCGGCTTCTTCCGCCGCACGCAAAATGGGCA
>JAEYXR010000049.1 GCA_023431215.1 Bacillota bacterium | reverse complement strand
CTTTAGGTCACGCACCGGCATTCCCGAGGCAAAGGCATGGAACACGGCAGGCTCGTTGTGGGGCAGGGCGGTTTTTCCCACCACCGTCTGGCAGTAGGCGCTGCCCTCGGCACGGGGTTTTGCTTCTGCCACTACAATGGCTGCGTTTTCCTTTGGGCACAGGCAGTCAATAAACACGTCCGAACCGGTCAGGTCTGCCGTTAGCTGAATTGTATCGGCAATGGCCTCCAGTCTGGCAATATCTTTTTCTCCCAATGCGGTATGGGTCTTGCAAAGCTCTCTTACATTCATAGCAGTCATCCCCTTCCCTCGGTGAGCTGCCGCGCAACCTCTACAGTGGTCTTGCTTTGCCTTTTCGCCTCATCGGTTATGTATCGAAAAGCCGCTGCCTCCGAAAAGCCCTTGCTCTGCATCAGCTGCTTTTTCGCCTTATTCAACAGCTCCCGCTGAGAGGTCTGCTCCACCACTGCTTTTGCCAGCACAGCCAGAGTACACCGCTTTGCCATGGCCAACTGCTGCAGCTGCCGATAGGCTTCGCCTTCGCCAATTCCCTTTTCCTTGGCAATCAGCACTTTGGCGCGCTCAATTATTTTTTGTTCCTCCAGTTGGCGGCGGGCAGCATCCACCTCACTGCGGCAGCTGCGCAAACGCTGGCTTTGGGCCAGAGCCACCTCCAGGGTGGGCATCAGTAGTCGCTGCTCAACAGGCTTTACCAAATAGCCTGTGACGCCGATGCGGTTAGCACGCTCAATGAGCTCTGGGCTGCTGAAGGCTGTAAGCAGCACAACACAGCCCGCCAGCTCCTCCTCCAAAATGGTTTGGGAGGCGGTAAGCCCATCAAAGATTGGCATTTTTATATCCATCAGCACCACATCCGGGTGTTTGATGCGGCAAAGCTCAATGGCATCAAAGCCGTCGGCGGCATCCCCCGCCACCTCAAAGCCAAGCTCCTCCAGCATTTCAGAAAGATCCATCCGGGTTATGGGTTCGTCATCTACCACTATGGCGGTTCTCATACCCTCACCTGCCTTGTCCTTTTATGGTTTTAGTATAGCACAATGGGCGTGCTCACTGCAAAACCTGTTTTTAGGGTGTTTCGGCAGTTTTTTCGTCTGCATCCAGTAGAATCAGGTCATTGGGGGTGCACCCCAAAAGCTGGCACATTGCTTCAATGTTTTCGTATTGAACAGACTTGGTCTGGTTGTTTACCATTTTACAAAAATTTTGGTAGCTCATCCCCAGTTGTTTATAAAGCCAGTATTTGGTGTGGCCGCGTTCTTCCAGCAACTTTAACGCATTCAGTTTTGCCATATCTATTGCCTCCACTATCTATTCTATAAGTTAGATAATAGGAGCATTGACAATTTCATTAGTAGACTATTGCATTATATAATTTATTCATTTCTAATTAATATAGAATATGGTAGTAAAGCGGTTTTTTTGCTCTGAAAAGCACAAATTAAACCACCCGCTATGCTGTATTCATGCAAAAAAGGCGCTGCATACGCAGCACCTCTTATTGATTACTGTCTAAAACAAAAAAACGGTATCGTTACTTGCTACTTCTTCTTTCTTATAGCCAAGGCAGCAAGACTTACTATTGCAACTGCTGCTGTTACGTTGGCGGTGCTACTACGGCCTGTTTCGGGGTTAACAGGTACTTCCGTTGCTTTAGCCTTTTCTATGGGCTGATTATTTTGATACCAGACAACGGTGCCATGAGATTTTTTGTCAGTAGTGGGGGCTTTGCTACCAATTTGGTAGGTAAAGTCTATGCCAAATATGCGTACAGTCACTTCATTATCAATCATCTCGGCCGACAGGTCAATTTGGGCATCTGTCAGTTCAAAAGAATTAATTTTGATGGTTCTGCCATTATTAGTAAAGGTTACAGATAAATCCTCGTGTTGTACGGTGTATGCCCCCTCTGGAGCTTCTAACTCATCGCTGATGCTGATGGTACTACTATTGATATCTGTTAAGGGAACATCCAAGTAGCCAATGGAATAGATGTAGTACTCACCTAAAAGCACGGCACTGTTGGCGTATGCTGTACAGCTATATGCCCAAACACTGTCCTGCTGGTAAGCAACATATCCTTTTGGGCAACCATCAAAATTTGTTCCACGCTGAATAACATCAACAGGGTATCCGTCTCCATTCACCATGCCTGCGGCAAGTGTTGGCCACGCGTTGGGTTTTAAGGCACCTGTCACATTAAGCTTTGCATTAACGGTAGGCGGAAAAATGGTGCTGCAATAATCAGGGTCAGATAAATCTCCATTTTCTATAGAGCTTAAATAGATTTCACCGGTAGGCAGAGTTGTACCATTATACTGGCTTAAGCCTAAGTAAAATCTTACAGTACCTTCACTTTCTGCCAGTGCAGGTACAGCCATCGCAGATAAAAGAGCTACTGCCAGGGTGAGTGCGAGGATCTTTCTAACCATTTGTTTCATAGTTTGTCCTCCAAAATTTTTCATACTGTGTCTAGTGCAATGACTGTTTTGTTATATTGGATATTTTTTCATAACAACTAATTATTTTACAATTTTTTTACTAAAATATTAAATTTGTTCTAATGCATATAAAATGCACCTCTATTTAAGGCAAAAAACCATAAATAGAGGTGCATTTAACATGTGCTATCAGCTTTTAGGGGTTCTTATTTAGCATCAACAGAAGCCATGTGGCGAATGAGGTCGCACAGCTTGTTGCTGTAGCCCCACTCATTGTCGTACCAGCTAACCAGCTTTACGAAGGTCTCGTTGAGCATGATACCGGCTTTGGCATCAAAGATAGAGGTGCGGGGATCGGTGTAGAAGTCGGAGGAAACAACATCCTCGTCGGTGTAACCCAGAATACCCTTCAGCTCGTTCTCAGAAGCGTCCTTAATGGCCTGGCAGATTTCTGCATAGGTGGTGGGCTTAGCCAGTTTGCAGGTCAGGTCCACAACAGAAACGTCCAGAGTAGGTACGCGGAAAGCCATACCGGTAAGCTTACCCTTCACCTCGGGAATAACCAATGCGCAGGCTTTGGCAGCGCCGGTGGAGGAAGGAATGATGTTGCCGGCAGCAGCGCGTCCGCCTCTCCAGTCTTTCTTGGAGGGGCCGTCAACGGTTTTCTGAGTACCGGTGGTAGCATGAACGGTGGTCATCAGACCCTCAACAATGCCAAACTTATCGTTGATGACCTTGGTCAGAGGAGCCAGGCAGTTGGTGGTGCAGGATGCATTGGAAACCACGTTCATATCCTTGGTGTACTTCTCGTTGTTAACACCCATAACAAAAGTGGGGGTATCGTCCTTGGCAGGAGCAGAAATAATAACCTTTTTAGCGCCGCCCTGGATATGAGCCTGGCACTTTTCGGTTGTGGTGAAGATACCGGTAGATTCAACAACATAGTCTGCGCCTACTTTGCCCCAGGGAATCTCGGCGGGGTTCATGCAACCAAACACTTCAATAGCGCGGCCGTTAACGGTAAATTTACCGTCTTTAATCTCGGCAGTGCCGCTGAAGCGGCCATGGATGGTGTCATACTTGGTCATATAAACCATGTAGTCCAGGTCGATGGCGGGGTCGTTAATACCTACAACCTCAAAAACGTCGGGCTGAGAAACTGCTACGCGAAAAACAAGTCTACCAATGCGTCCAAAACCGTTAATACCAATTTTGATTGCCATAATAATTCAACACTCCTTCTCTTCGATCCGGGGTATTTAAAAAATCCATCCGGATGATATGTTTTTATTTTATACTAAACAAGGGAAAACTACAATACTTTGACAATTAGTTGTCAAAGCTTTCCAGTAAAGTTTGTGCCCTGTGTGCAAACTACTTGCCTTTTCAGGGGCTCAATTGTCAATTTCCACATCGTACCTAAAGTGCCATACATTACTCAATAATAAAAAAGTTTTTTAATTTTTATTGTATATACTATTGATATCCCTCATTCAGGATTCCCTTATACCCATTTTCTATAAGAATTTTTTCTTTATTTAAGGAAATTTTTGCCAACAAAAATACATGAATGGATAATGACTTTCTTTTCTTAATCAAGTATAATATCATTGAGATATATTGGAAATTCAACAGAACAGCTGGCACATACTCTTGGTATTTTGCCCAACAGAAGACCGACCATGCAGCTAAAAAGGAGCGCCAGGACTAATTATGCCCGAATCCATTTTCGACCTTATAAAGGCTCAGTTTGAGGATGCCACCTTTGCGGTAATCCTCACCGACCTCGATCTAAAAATTATTTATACAAATAAATACGCAGAAGAAATGTCTCGGGCACTGGACATTTCTGATGGTATGTGGCTATTGATTCCCTCCAATGAGTTGGAGCAATGCCGCCAGAATTTGAGAGAGGGAAAAAGCGCAAGGCTTTTTTCCTCTCCTATTCGCTCTGCCTCCTGTTGCTTTTCGGTTACTCCTCTGCACCAAGGCGACACCATTGTTGGCGCCTTTGTCACAATTGTCCCATACGAAAATGTTCCAACCACCCCACATGATGCCGTAGCGGGTGCCAGCAGCTCACTGCTCTCCACCTGTTTTCGATATCCTCTTTCGCAAATTTTTGCGTCTCTTGCGGTTATGCTTCGCAAGCTACACGCCACCGATAACCACACCGTTGATGAAGCTATCAGCGTCATCAACCAAAATTCTTACATGATGCTTCGCAACATCAATAATATTGTAGAGCGTATTCGTTTTAATTCTGTTAGCAAGCCGGAAGTAAAGGTGGTCAATTTGTGGGAGCAGATGGCTGAACTGCTGGAAGCAGTGGATATCACCCTGCGGCCCAACGGTTATCACCTGCTGTACAGCCTTCCGGAGGGTCAGGATTGTGTTAGCTGCAACTTTGAACAAATTGCTGTGGCGCTGCTGAACATTCTCTCCAACGCCTGCAAAGCCGGGGGTAAAGGCAGCAGTATTTCTATCACCGGGCGTAAGCATGGGTCCTTGGCTATTGTCACCGTCACCGATACAGGCTCCGGCATTCCCCAGGAAATTATCAACAGTGTTTTTGATCCTTTTTACAGCTGGAACAAGGATGCTCATACTCCGCCTGCCATGGGACTGGGCCTAAATGTTGCCAAGCAAATTATTTATGAAAGCGGCGGTACCCTTGCCGTTCATTCCCGGGAGGGTGACGGTACTGCGGTGGCTTTTACACTGCCGCTGCTGCCTGACGCCCAGCCGGACGCCCGTATGCCATTGGACTGCGGTTCCTCCGCCTATCTGCTGGATCATTTTTCACCGGTTTACTGGGTACTTTCCGATATTATTGTCCCACCCAATCAATAATCACTTTTTTGTGTAAAAGGCCCGCATTTTGGCGGGCCTTTCTTCTTTATTTTTTAATGGAGTAGGGACCCCGGTTCAGTGCATCATTTAAGGCTGAAATCACCTTGCCGCTGCGCATGGTGGCAGCTGTAAAGGAGTCTGCGTCATCTGCAATTTTTTCCGGGTAATACAGCTCATCAAACCCGTCGGTAACGTTTTTTCCTACCAAATAGTCAATGAGCTGCTTGTGCTGGGCTGCAAGCTTTTTGGTTGTTTCGTCGGCATCTTCTGCCAAATAGTTCACGCCTTTGTAGGTAAGACTGCGGTATGAAATCTCGGTAATGACATTGTTCTCCAGTGTAAACTGGACAGACACCTGATTATCGCCGCCATCCACATAAGCACCCCTATAGGTACCGTCACGCCAACCGGTGTTGGAAGGTGCCACAGGGGATGAGCCGGAAGCCTGTGAGCTGCTGCTTGTCCCGGACGAGGATGTTCCCGTGCCACTAAAATTGCAGGCCGAAGCTATCACCACCAGCAGCGCTGCCAAAAGACATACTAAAATCCGTTTCATTTGGGTGTTCCTCCATAAGCAATTATTTTTCCATCAATGTTAATTTATGAAACACTCATAGTATTTCAATTCAAAAACCTAATATGTATAATTTTCCATGGAGCATTTACCCAAAATTAGTATGTCGTTTCTTTAGGCAAGATGTTTTTAGGGCATCACCGTCCCAATAGACGGTGATGCCCTATTTTTGTATTATATCTATCTTTATTTTGAACAAGAGTTACGAAACAGTTGGGCATTCTAAAAAAACAATAGTCTTATCTTTGCAGTTCAGCTCAGCTGTAATGCCATAAGGAATAATCCCAATTGGTTTTGCATGGCCAAAATTCACATTATAGAAAATAGGCAAATTGTCCAAGCGTTCTTCATCTACAACGACTTGAATCATTGCAGCTTTATATTCTTCGTAATATTTTTCTCCCTGCGGTTTCCCTACAACAATTCCTTTAATGACTTTTAAAACACCTTGAGCCGCAAGATTTCTAAATGTCCATTTAATAAAATCAGGCGAAGGCTTATCTTCACTTGTTTCAATAAAAAGAATAGCATCTTTCCAATCCTCAAGCGTAGGCCAAATTTTTGTGCCAATTGCCATCATAAATACATCGATACATCCGCCGAGTAAACGCCCTTGTACCAATCCGCTTCCGCTAATTACCTCGTAGCCGTGGGCATCTTTTTTCATAGTATACGGAGTATTTATGTTGCTCTCTTGCCAAAGGACATAGTCGCCGGTCCATTCTTCACTCGGCAAAAGGTTGTATTGTTCCCATTCTCCAAAAAGGATATCTTCAACTGCCTTTTTGGTGTAATCGAACATTTTAACATACTCGCCAAATTCACACATTATTGACGGTCCGTAAAAAGAAACCAATCCGGCTTTATACAGCATAAAATGATTGATTGTACTATCTGAATACCCCATAAAGATTTTTGGGTTTTTCTTAAATACATCCAAATCTATATATGGCAACATCCGTATCGTATCGTCTCCGCCAATGGCACAAAAAACAGCAGAAATTGTCTTGTCGGAAAAAGCATCCATTAAATCTTTTGCTCTTAATTCTGGATGGCTTGCCAAAAATTCGATTCCCTTTAATGCGTGGGGCATGCAGATTACTTCAAGGCCAAAATCTTTTTCCAGACGTTCCTTGGCAATATGAAATTTGTGAATAAAACAGTCCTCACCCAATCCGCCCCAGGATAAACTTACAATTGCTATTTTGTCACCATAACTTAATCTTTTGGGTTTTATCATTCAATCACTCCTTACTACGCAATAAAGTTTAAATAGCCATGTCAAAGCCACATTGCCACTTTATATTCACAAAGCTAATATAAGCAAACTTTCCTTCCGTCATTGTAGCATAGCAGCGCTGCAGCTTCAATTACAATTAAGCCAAAGTAAGAAAGGTGCATATATAATAATTTTGCGGCAAAACAGCTAAGCTCTGTAACAAAAAGCGGCAACCACTTTACTTGGTGGCTGCCGCTTTTTAAAAATATCAATATGAGAAAACACAAATTATAGGTTATTGGTAGCTGTCAGCAGTTTTTAACGATGAAGCAGCTGGTCAATCTCTATCACCGATAGCACATAAATTTTAATGGCATCATAAATACCCTGTATCGGCATGGCCTCATCAGGCTGATGCACACCACCGTGACCGGCCGGGAAAGGATTGACACTGCTATCCTCCATGCCAAAGCCGATGGCATTGCGCAGCTTGCGTGAATAGGTACCTCCACCCATGACGTAGGGGGTGGAGTCCTTTCCGGTTACTTCGGTATAAATGCGGCAAAGCTCCTGTACCTTGGGGTCATCCTTTGGCACATAGGCGGGCTTACTATCGTGGCTCAACTTAAAAGACCAGCCGTTTTTTTCAAAACAGGGAGCCATGGCTGTGCTGACATCCGCACCTTCTGCGGTAACCGGGTAGCGGATATCAAAGTGCAGCTTGCAAAATCTATCTTGGGTTTCGGCAACGCCACAAATGCAGGTAAGCTTTCCGGAGGGGTCATCACTACGGGCTATTCCGATTTTTTCACCATAGTTGTCTGCCAGCACCTCTGTGATAAAGCTCATGATGTTGCGGTCGCTTTTTGCCAGCAGCTGGCTCCCCCGCAAAAATTTAGCCAGCTCCCAAATAGCATTGACAGATCCCTTGGGACGGGAAGCGTGGGAGGAGACCCCTGTGGCGGTTACCACAATACAGCCCTGATTTTTATCTACCGTGATGCGGGCGTTGCGCTCTGCCATGCCGGAAAGCTCATCCAGCAGTGCGGGAACAAAGCTCAGCTCTGCCACTGCCCTGTCTGCCACCATGTTGGTAACCAGCCCGCCGCTAAAGCTTAGGATATCAGTAAAAGGGGTGGTGCACTCAGCATAGGTATTCATAATACCCTTTTCACCGTGGCAAACAGGAAAATCTGTATCGGGCACAATAGAAAAATCGGGCATGGGCTGCTCGGCAATAAACCGTTCAATATCCTTCATACCGGTTTCTTCACTGGCACCAAAATAGAGGCTGACACGACTGTTTAAAGGAATACCCAAATCTTTGATGCACTTCATGACATACATACCGGCAACAGCGGCGTTTTTATTGTCTGCCACGCCACGGCCAATGAGGTATCCGTCTTTTTCAATGGGGTTATAGGGATCATATTTCCAGTTATTTCCCTCAGGTACAACATCTAAATGCGAAAAAATGCCGATAAGCTTATCCCCGCTTCCGTAAGCAGCGGTACCGTACCAGTTTCCATGATTTTCTGCCTCCAGGCCGTGGTTTTTTGCCATTTCCACAGCCTTATCCAAAACCTTGGCGCAGTTGGGCCCAAAGGGAAATCCACCTTCACCCTCCCGGCTAATGCTGGGGATGCGCACCAGTGTTTTTAAGTCCTCAACAATTTCTCTGTGGTGATCTTTGATGTATTGCTCAATACGTTCTGTTATCTCGTGACTGACCATTTCTTTTTCTCCTTTTGCGCTGAAAGTATATTGCTTCAACAAAGCTTTTTTATCCAAGCTCTACATGGTATAAATGAAGTGCCTTTTTGTTTTCTCAGGCAACTATGCTGTTTACAATTATGCCAACTTTTTACAAAAGTTTTTGTTTAAGTTTTATTATAACCTTTATAAGCTTCTTTTCCAAGGGGTATTTCTATGATATAATAACCGCAATGCGGTTATTATATCTTTATGGCCAAGCCTACAAGAGGTTTTTATGGCCAGTGATACCAATCTGCTCTGCAGATATGTTGTCACAACCGCAACGCGGTTATACTGTCTCTTCTGGTCGAGCCTGTAAGGGGTTGTTTGTATTTTTCTCTGTTTTTTATTGACATACTACTTTGCAGGCTACCAAAAGATAATTGCACTAGTATGTGCAGCTTAAAAGGCGACATAACACTAAAAAAATTATTTGCTTATTTTTCTTATTAGGTGTAATAATAAAATGTTCTGTGACACATGTTTAAACGTTTTTGGGAGGTACTCTGAATGAAAGAATCGTTATTAAAACCTGCCGATATCCTTGTACCGGACAACATCCCCATCAGCCTGTGGTCTGTTGTGGCCTGCGACCAATATACCTCACAACCGGAATATTGGGAGCATGTCCGCAAAACTGTGGGTACCTCTCCTTCCGCTTACCATTTGGTTTACCCCGAAGTTTATTTAAAAAACACAGATCCTGTTCACTATACCCAAAGCATCAACGATACCATGGCCCGTTACCTTGATGAAGGAGTGCTGCGCTGTATTCCTCAAAGCTATCTGCTGGTTCAGCGCACCCTGCGCAGCGGCAGCTGCCGGTGGGGACTTATGGCTGCGCTGGATTTGGAGCAATACGATTACCGCCCCGGCAGCCACAGCCGAATTCGTGCCACCGAGGGTACCGTGGCCGAACGCATCCCTCCCCGGGTGGCTATCCGCAAAGACGCACCCCTGGAGCTTCCCCATGTAATGGTTCTTATTGACGACCCCAATGATACGGTTCTGGGGCATCTCAAGGCTGCTGCCCACAACGGTGAAGACCGTCTGACCCTTCAATATGAAGGTGAGTTGATGGAGCAGAGCGGCGCTGTCTGTGGATGGAGCCTGGACGACGATGCTGCTGCGGAGGTAGAAGCTGCTGTGGCAAAGCTGCCCGCCCCCGACGGCATGGTTTTTGCCATGGGTGACGGCAACCATTCTTTGGCCACCGCCAAGGAGTGCTTTGAGGAACTGAAAAAAGCCATGCCGCAGCAGGAGTGGGAACATCACCCCGCCCGCTATGCCCTGGTGGAAATTGTAAATCTCTATGACGAATCTCTTGAGTTTGAGCCTATTCACCGTGTGATGACAAGCGTCAATCCACAGCATTTGCTGGAAAGCCTGATGACCAGGCTGGACGCATCCACAACCGCCTATGAGGGTGCACAGTGCATTACCATCTGCACCAAAGACCAGGAACAGCGCATTTATTTTTCAAATCCTTCTTCCCCTTTGGAAGTAGGTGTACTGCAGCCCATACTGGATGAGTATCTGGCTGCAAACGGAGGTGAAATTGACTACATTCACGGTGACGATGTGGTTCGCAGCCTATCTATGGCGGAAGATGCCATTGGCTTCTTATTACCGCCCATGGATAAATCACTTCTTTTCCCTGCTGTGGTGGCAGAGGACGTGCTGCCCCGCAAAACCTTTTCCATGGGCAATGCTGAGGACAAGCGGTTTTATCTGGAGTGCCGAAAAATCAAATAGCCTTCTTTTTAATAAAAAAGCTTTTCACTTTTTTATTAATTGCCATGTGGGCGTTTCGCCGCCCACGGCCTTTCAATCTTAAAGCGCCGGCCAAAGGCCGATGCTCAATTATTAAAACTGTCTGCGCCTATTTTAATAAAAAGAGCCCTGTACAGCATTTATTTGTACAGGGCTTTTTTATTATACTTTTGGAGCAATCACCGGCACTCCTTCATAGGTTACGTCATATTCCAGCTCCTTAATTTCTCCTGTTGCAAACATTTCGGCATAAGCAGCAATCAGGCCCTCTGCCTTACGTGCTGCAAGCTCCATCAGCTGGATAACTGTTTCGGTGCGCCTGCGCTCAGGCTGGAAGGGAGAGTACCAGCCGCTGCCCCGAAGGTTCAGACTGTCCCACTTGGGCTTATACGCCTTAACATGGCTGGTAAACTGGCCTTCCTTGTGCATCAGGGTTTCCGCCAGACCGGCAGCTGCATGTATCAGCTTGGTGGGGGCATACAGTGCTTTGGTGGTTCTCAAGGTATCACCAACAGCCGCCATAATTTCTGCCGCGGGCAGGGCAATTCCATAAGTGTTGTAAATGGTCACACTGACAATGCAACCAATAAGCTCCGATTGCTCCCTTGTAACGGTATAAAGTTCTCCGGGAGAAAAGCGGTTTACCGGTACTTTACGCAAATAGGTATACAGGTCAATATCCATGTCTGTCTCTATTTGGCAATGAATAGCGCCTTCTGTCAGCTCGGGAAAACCGGTTTTCAGCCTGCCCACATGATGTTCCACATAAGGGTGAATGATGCTGTCCAGACTATAGTGGCACAAAAAGCCGTAAAAGTAGGCAATGGCAGCATCACGCTGAAGGGCAGACAAATGGTTGATATAGTGAGCCATTTCGTAAAACTGCCTGGAAATATTGGAAGAATGCATTTCTGAACCAAAGCAATGCAACGGGCCACCGCCACTGATAGCCCGACGAAAAAACAAAATATCCGGGCCCTGCAAACCCCAATTTCTAATGGTGGGATATGCCGCCCATTGAGAAGCTTTTACATGAACCATCTCTCCAAACAAGGTATGTGCTGCAAAATCTGCCATGGTGTCATCCTCCTTTTGGTCATGGGTAACAATAATAAAAATATCAGCAAGGTGCTGACGGCCTAAATTTACATTGTTTGCTGCCGAAATATAGTTTTGAGCTTACGCTCTAATGATAATTCTGTACTGCAAGTTAGCTTTATGGTCATCTTGCACGCGCGTAAACGGCCTCGTCATAACCACATAGCCAAAGTAATAACTTCTTTGCGGTTATTATATCATAAATAAATAAAAGCATCTATCTTGGCAGCAAAAATAGCTGTTTCTTTTTTTAAGAAATAGCCTTTGGTTCATCATTCTTTACAACTAATTTGTAACGTTTTTAATGTAAAGCTCACTGGTATCAAAATAACATTATAACATTACTCTTGGTGCAGTCTGAAAAAGGAGGTATTGTAACATGGATAATATGTTAGAATTTGAAAAACACTATTTTGCTATGTTTAATAAAATGAGCTATGCTATTCATGCCTTGGAACATTTACCTCAAAACAATTCTGCACAGATTGAGGAGGTTTGTTTTTTGGTATCTCACGCCTTAAAGGAAGCTCAGCAGGATGCCGAAGAGGTGTATCTTTGCTTTGAAGAATATATCAATAACCCAAAAAAACTTCCGTATGAATAAAAAAGAACCTACACTTGCTTTTATCAAGTGTAGGTTCTTTTTGCCAGTATTACTTACTATTTACTCTTAGAAAGCAAAGTGCATATACCCAAAATTCTGCTTATTACCCGCATTTGGAAAAGCCGCAGCTTCTGCAGGCTACGCAGCCGCCTTCATGCTCCATGGGGCTGCCGCATTCGGGGCAGAATTTGGAGTGCTTATCGGTATTGACCTCATCGCCGCGTTTGGCGGAGCAGGCACGGGGCTTGGGTACAGCAGCTTCTTCCGGTTCGCTAACAGGTGCAGGGGGCATCAGGCAACGCTCGGCACTTTGGCCCTTGCCGCTTTTGATGTAGCTGTCTACCCTTCTTACCACCTTGGCTATGGCATCGGGGCAGGAGGTACACTTCATTCCCGACTGACGGATGGTGGAGGGGCAGCGAATGCCCTTGAGCTGATCCAAAATTTCATTGGTGTTGATGCCGGAACGCAAAGCAATGGAAACCAGCCGTGCGGTGGCCTCACTTTGTGAGGGGCAACCGCCTGCTTTGCCTGTAGAGGTAAACACCTCGCAGATACCGTTTTCGTCATAATTGACGGTGACGTACAGGTTGCCGCATCCAATCTTCATCTTCTCGGTCATACCGCAGGTTACCTCGGGACGGGGGCGGGGCAGCAGCTCTCCGTAGGCAGGTAGTACAGGTGCCTCTGCCTTAGGCTCATCGCCGCGCTTCACCGAGCCAATGTTCAGCACCTGGCTGTCGCGGCTGCCGTCACGGTAGATGGTAACGCCCTTGCAGCCGCTCTTGTATGCCAGCATATAAACCTCACGCACATCCTCCTGGGTGGCGTCGTGGCTAAAGTTTACTGTCTTGCTCACGGCATTGTCTGTATGGCGCTGAAAAGCCGCCTGGGTATCGATGTGGTTGATGGGGCTGATGTCATGAGCACAGACAAATACCTTCTTCAAAGCCTCAGGCAGCAGGTCAATATGTGCCAGTGTACCCTCCTAGGCAATTCTGCGCATAATATCGTCACTTAGCAGCCCGGCCTCCTCCAGCACTTCCTTTAAAATGGGGTTGGCCTCTACCAGCTCGGTGTTGTCCATTACATTACGAATGTATACATATGCAAAAACAGGCTCTACACCGGAGCTGCATCCCGCAATGATGGAAAGTGTACCGGTGGGGGCAATGGTGGTGATGGTGGCGTTGCGTAGGGCGGGGCCGTCTTTATAGATGCTCTCCTCAAACAGGGGGAACGCACCGCGCACCTTGGCCAGCTCATAAGAAGCTTCACGACCCTTCTCATTGATAAAGGCCATGACTTTCTCTGCCAACGCAACTGCCTCGACACTTCCGTAGCTTAGTCCCATACGCAGCAGCATATCTGCATAACCCATTACGCCAAGACCAATTTTGCGGGTAAGGCGTGTGGTGTGGGCAATTAGCTCCAGGGGGTACTTGTTGACATCAATGACATTATCCAAAAAGTGAACAGCATCCCTTACCGTGGCCGCCAGCTTGTCGTAGTCCACCTCATAACCCTTGGCTGTTTTGTTCAGCATGTTTACAAGGTTGATGGAACCCAGGTTGCAGGACTCATAGGGAAGCAAAGGCTGCTCGCCGCAGGGGTTGGTGCTTTCAATTTCTCCTTGTGCAGGTACCACATTGTCACGGTTTAGCCTGTCAAGGAAGATAATGCCCGGTTCACCATTGTGCCAGGCTGCCTCTACAATTTTATCAAACACCTGTGGTGCATTCAGGGTTTTTACTGCTTCTTTGGTCTTGGGGTCAATCAGGTCATAGTCACGGCCCTCTTCTACAGCCCTCATAAACTCCTCGGTAATGCCCACCGAGATGTTAAAGTTGGTAATATCCGCATTGTCCTTTTTACAGTCGATAAACTGCAGAATATCGGGATGGTCAATGCGAAGAATGCCCATGTTGGCGCCACGGCGGGTTCCGCCCTGCTTTACCGCTTCGGTTGCCATGTTAAATACCCGCATAAAGCTGATGGGGCCAGATGCCACACCACCGGTGGTGCGTACGGTGCTGCCCTGGTGACGCAGACGAGAAAAAGAAAAGCCTGTGCCGCCGCCTGATTTATGAATCAGGGCAGCCTGCTTAACAGCCTCAAAAATTTCCTCCATGCTGTCGCCCACAGGCAGCACAAAGCAAGCCGAAAGCTGCCCCAGGTCACGTCCTGCATTCATCAGTGTAGGGGAGTTGGGCAAAAACTCCAAATCGGTCATAAGCTGATAAAAGCGTTGAGAGAGTGTCTTGGTGTCGGCCTTTTCATCGTAGTTTTTGTCGGCTGCAGCAATGGTATCTGCCACCCGGCGGAACATATCCTCCACGGTTTCGGCAGGCTGGCCGTTTTCGTCCTTCATCAAATATCTCTTTTCCAACACGGTAAGAGCATTTTTCCCTATCTTCAAAACCTTACACCTCTGTCCTTTTATTTTATGCTGTTTTCTAGATATACAGCTTATCTTACCACATAAACACTATATATTGTGGTGCTAATAGCATTTAGCGCCCAACATATTGTATCAGCTTTTTTCACCAGAATCAATAATCTTTCCTACATTTTATTAAAATTGGCATATTGCACATCTTTACCCACCAACTTTAGACATCTGCAAGCAGGGTATACATTTTCATTAGTTTGCGCTAAAATAGGTTTGGATAACGATGCAAAATCAGATAAGATCCTACTATCCTATATCGGTATATCTACGGTGAACATCTAG
>JAEYXR010000038.1 GCA_023431215.1 Bacillota bacterium | reverse complement strand
GTGTAGGTGTCGCCACTCTTTGTGAACAAGCCTACATAAAAGCCTGGGCGCATGGGAGTGATTGCTGTACCGTTCGCTTTTAGCAGCTGCTTGGTTACAACAACGCTGCCATCGGTGGCCCTATCGTTTTTAACACGGATCCAGCTTACGGAACTAATTCCCCCAGCGGGAATACGTTCTACACTAAGGGTAGGAGCACCTTCATTTGTGGTGATGGTTGCGTTGCTGGAATTATTTCCGTATTTGCCAAAATATCCTTCTTTTCCGGTAAAGTTTACAGTAATGGGGTTTATTCCGGTATAACCGGCAATTGGATATTCCTTAATGACATAGACATTGTCATAAAGGTACATGGTAACGTAGCCGTTTGCATCCGAAGTGGCACTTGCCACCACAGGGCCGTCGGCCGTACCCAGATGTGCATCAAACCGTACACCGGGCAATGCAGCTTCCTGGTTGCTGCTGCCGCCAACTTTTAAGAATTTTACAACATTTGCACGCTGCCAAATCCGGGGTACAGGCAGAGTGTAGCTGCCGCCATTTGCGGAAGTAACAGTAGCAACACTGTTGGCAGCAAATTGTGCGGAGTCGTCTGCAGGCTGCAGTGCGGTATAGGGGTCACTGCTGTTGGTTTGGGTGGATGCTTTGCCGGTACCGCTGGCAAAACCAGTAGCATGGGGCAGAACATTAACATGGTAGGTCAACAGATAAGGCGCGGGGTCAACGTCACCGGGGATGGTCCACTTTAGGGTCTTGGTTGCCAAGTCATAGGTGACGGTGCCCTTTGCGTGAGACTTTACAACATCAGCCTCGGTAAAGGGTCTTTGTGCCGTAATGGGGGTGCCGTCAGCATGAACCAGCTCAACATATTGGCTCATGGTGTCAGAAAGCACTACGTTGCTATTTTTGATGGGGGTAAACTGATAACGGCTGATTAAGGTTACCAGCTGGTTGAATCTTGCAGTAAGCTGCTCAATGTTTTCACCCAGCAGGTAGGTGTCGCTTACGGGGTTAGACGCAATATATTCCAGTGTTTTCTTTGCGGTGTTGCCCAAGGCGGTGCTGTTGCCAATGCCCACAGTGCAAATGGTAACATCGGGACGCTCGGACTTAATTTGATTGGCTTCCCAACCTGCACGGCGGGAATCAGTCTCATCACTGTCTACTCCGGGAATCGTTGCTTTATCAGAATAACTGATAGAACTAGTGGCTGCACCATCGCTCATCAGCACAAGGAATTGCTGCTTGGTGCGATCGTTGGTGCTGCTGCCCAGCAGGTTTTTGGCGCGGCGCAAACCAGCCTGTACGTTGGTACCGCCATTGCCGGAACTACGGAAAGAATCTAGTGTTTTTCCATAAAAACTATTCAGCAAGGTGTCAATATTGCTGGAGTAGTCGGATAACAGTGTAGTAACATTGTTTACATTTGAGATATTATCGTTACCAGAGCTATAAAAACCAATAATAGCTATCTCGTTATTGGCGGGGTTACCGTTGCCCAAGATGCTGGTGATAAAGCTCTTGGCCGCCTCCTGGGTAACATACCAGCGCTGCTCTGGGTTGGTATCCGGCAGCTCAGGAGAACCGCTGGCACTCATGCCATATTTCATGCTGTTGGAAAGATCCAGCAGCAGAATAATTTGTGCAGGCTTGGGTGTTTGAACAGGCTCGTCAGATATCTCAAAACCGTTCTGTACTTCCATCTTGGCGGTAATATCATACAAGCCGCCTTCACTTCTTGCAGTAATAGTTTTATCACCGCTCAGGCTGGGTGCCTGATTTGTGGAATAAGCATTGATAAAGCCAACCTTAACACCATCGCTGATGGTGGATACAGCGGAGGTGTTGCTCTTGCTGTAGTATCTGGCGTCACCCACTGCAACGTAGGTGTTAATATCCGCCGGAGAAGTCTGTACAACCTTAAATTTGTCACCCCACCAAGCGCCCATTGACTTTGTAACACTTCCATTGGCGGGTACAGTAAAGGTATACCGAAGCTCCATTTCGCTCTCACTGTTACCAGTATATAGCTGATAAGTGAAAGTAGTACCGTCGGGGGCATCACCCACAATGTGGTTGGTGATGGTGATGTTATCGTCGTAAGAAAGAGGCTGAATATCCAAAGTGGCTATTCCGCTGGTGCCCACGGGGATGTCATAGCCGCTGGTTGTTGCGGTTCGCATGCGGAACATAGTACTTTTTGCACTTGTCAGCTTGCTCAGATCACCGTTGTCCAGCTGCACGGTGCTGGATTTCACCTGGGCGGTAAAATTAAGGCTGCTTGCACCCACAGGCAAATCGCTTGCGCCCAGAGGCAGGTCGCTTGCACCTACATTTAAATCGGCAGCAACCACCTGGCCCAGAGTCAATTCTGCGGCTTCCAGCTGCGTTCCGGCTACCGAGGTGGTAAAGCTGTAACTTTGGCTGCCGGTGTTTATCATCCGGACAGAAAGCTCCAAGATGTTATTTGCCTCTTCGCTTGTCTCAACTACGGCAGCTACCAGTGCCAAAAGATGCTCGTCTTCCTCATAGGAAACCGCATCCAATAACACCTTGCCGCTTAGCCACTGCGAGACATCTTCCTCTAGTGCCTCATTCAAAGCTGCGGCTTCTTCGCTTTCGCCGTAAGAGGGCAGTACATAACTGACGGGTTCTCCGTCTTCGCCCATGATGGCGTCAAGCTTTTGCTGCAACTCGTCCATTTCCACCACAAAGGGGATCTGAACCGGCACAGACATTTCGTCTGCCAATGCCACCACACCCAGAGCAAAATCGCCCAGGTTGGTAAACATCATCAGCACAGCCAAAAGCATTGCCAAAAAGCGCTTTGTACTCTGCTTCATTTCTGCTGTGGGATTGTTTTTTTTCTCCACTAGTGTCACCTCATTCATTACTTTCTATTTATCTCATCAACTTCTTGCTAACTGACAATATAATTTGGATTATTCTTCCTGGTTCCACTCGCTTTTGGTGGTGGCATCCTGTGTAGACTGTAATGCGCCTTCCATCAGATTAATCAGCTCCAGTGTGCTTCGAAAGTTCTGGCTTTTTCCAGTGTCTACCCACTTAACAGACCCCTGCCAGGTAGCATTTTGCCGAAACCTTACTTGTACCACAAAAGTAGCAGCAGTTCCTCTGGCGCTTTGGTTTTCTTTCTTTTCAATTTCTTCCACGCTTCTAGCCTCCTCAAGGGTCATTGGGTGTGGTTGTTCCTGTTTTTTATCTGTAACAAAACTGCGCATTCTATGTGTATTTTGGGGATAATCAATTTGGTTGCAAATATCCTCCAAATGATTGAGCATTTCCAGTATCCCACTAAAGCTTTTTAAGCCCTCTACCGGAGAAAACACTCTGCCGGAAAGTTCCATCTCCCTAAACTCATCTACATATACTGTCAGACCATAACGCATGGCATAATTTTTGGCAGCTAAAGGTTTCATTATTTACACCTTTTTCCAATTCATATTATATATTTCCCTAATATGGTAATATCATACTAGTGATGAGTCACAGAAAGGTCACAAAAGAAAAATTTTTATAATAAATTTTCTATTTTTTTAAACTATTGATGGATACGCAGGATACTTCAACTTGATTTTACCGTTGTGATGCGTTAAACTGTATAAAAAAGTTGTATCCAGCCGTTTTACGGCGCAGTCAATTACTGATATCAGGACACATCACATTTTCATCCCGCTTCGCCCGGCGAAGCCCAAACAACTTTAACTTGTCTTTATCCAGAGGAGGCTGTCATGAGCATTGCCCAGCTGTTTGAGCAAAAAAACACAGTTTTTTCTTTAGAAGTTTTTCCGCCAAAAAAAGAAAGCTCGGTAGACACCATCTACCGAACCTTAGAAGAACTTGCAGGACTCAACCCTGATTTTATCAGTGTTACTTACGGCGCCGGAGGTGACGGTGGCCAGAACACCTGCCAAATTGCCTCCCTGATCAAAAACAACTACCATATTCGTCCTCTTGCACATTTAACCTGCGCCGGGTACTCCCGTCAGGAGGTCTCTGCTGTGGCCAACAGGCTAAAGGCCGAGGGCGTTGAGGATATTCTGGCACTGCGGGGCGACCTATCTCCCGACCGTCCGCCCAAAACAGATTTTAGCCACGCTTCAGACCTTGTGCAATATTTAAAGGAAGAGCATTGCTTTGGTATTTCCGGTGCCTGCTACCCTGAAGGTCATGTAGAGGCTCCGGATCTTGCCACCGATATTGTAAATCTGTGCAAAAAAGTGGAGGCTGGCGCCGAGCATCTTATTTCTCAGCTGTTTTTTGATAATACACATTTTTATGAATTTTTAAAGAGTGCACGTGCCGCAGGCATTGCCGTACCCATTCAGGCAGGCATTATGCCGGTGGTAAATAAGAAACAGATTGAACGAATGGTTTCTTTGTGCGGCGCCAGCTTGCCCACCAAGTTTACCAAAATGATGTGCAAGTACGAAAATCATCCCGAAGCACTGCGTGATGCGGGCATTGCCTATGCAGTAGACCAAATTGTGGATCTCATCTCCAACGGCGTGGACGGTATCCACCTTTATACTATGAATAATCCTTTTATTGCACGGCGCATTGCAGACAGCATCTCGTCTATGATAAGAGTATGAAAACTGGACAACTGGAACCCCGCCTCACTGTAATTCCCCATACTGAAATTCTGCGCTACCTGGGCTGCTCAAAGGAGCCTGACCCCAGCACACAGGCGCTTGTGCAGCGTGCTGCCGGGGCCATGATGGAAGCAATTCGGCCCAAGGTGGTGTGGCGGCTTTTTGATATTGCGGTGCACCCTCAGGGATTGATACTGCCTCAAAGCGGCTTGGTGCTGCCGGGGCAGGATTTGCAAAAGCATCTTACAGACTGCAGGGAGGTTGTGCTGCTGGCCGCCACCCTTTCTTCTGCAGCAGATGCCATCATCCGCCGCGGACAGATAGAAGACCTGGCTTTTGGAGTAGCACTGGACAACAGTGCCACCGCCGCCATCGAGGAGGTTTGCAACCTTGCTCAGTGTTCTATTGCCGAAGATTTTACAGATAGCTATCTTACTTCGCGTTTTAGCCCCGGCTACGGAGACCTACCCATTACACTGCAGGGCGACCTTTTGACCCTATTGGATGCTCCCCGCCGCATAGGACTTTGTGCCAACCAAAGCAGCATCCTCACCCCTCGCAAATCGGTGACCGCCTTTATCGGCATCAGCCATACGCCACCCCTTCCGTCAAGGGGTTGTGCCAGCTGCAGCCTGATAAAGAGTTGTGCCTTTCGCCGCAAAGGGTTGGACGGTTGTACTCGTCGGAATGAGGGTTAAAACAAACTAAAAATATAGGACGGACATTGGCTTTTTGCGCAAAGTCTGTTCTATCTAAAAAACAGGACAAAGGAGGAGCATCCATTGGATTTTTACTCCCTACTTCAACAGAATTTTATTCTATTGGACGGAGCCATGGGAACCATGCTGCAGCAAAAAGGTTTGCCTGTTGGGGCTATCCCCGAGCTGGTGGCACTGGAAAATCCCCAATGGCTTGTGGACATTCATACCAGCTACCTGCAGAGCGGTTCTAAGGTGGTGTACGCCAATACCTTTGGCGCAAGTGCCCTAAAGCTTGCCAAAACAAATACCACCCCCGAAGAAGTGATTACGGCTGCCGTGAGCCTTGCCAAAAAAGCGGCTGCCCCCTTTGGCGCGCTGGTAGCGTTGGATATTGGCCCCCTGGGCCAGCTGCTGGAACCTACGGGCACCTTAAGCTTTGACGATGCCTACCGACACTTTGCATGTCAAATATGCGCCGGAACAGCTGCCGGAGCAGATTTAATCGTCGTTGAAACTATGACCGATTTAAACGAAGCCCGAGCCGCACTGCTCGCAGCCAAGGAAAACGCAACTTTGCCTGTATTGTGCACCATGACCTTTGAGGAAAACGGGCGCACCTTTACCGGTTGCTCGGTGTCCTCCATGGCTCTTACACTGGAAGGACTGGGTGCTGATGCCATCGGCTTTAACTGCTCCCTGGGACCAGCCCAGCTGCGCCCCATGGTGGAGGAGCTGTTGCGTTGGACCACCCTCCCCGTTATCGTAAAGCCCAACGCCGGCCTGCCGGACCCCGGTGGCAAAGGCTATGACATTGCACCCTGGCAATTTGCCGCACAGCTGGCGGAGCTGGCAGATCTTGGTGTTACCATTTTGGGCGGTTGCTGCGGCACCACTCCCCAATATATAAAAGAACTTGCCACGGCACTGGATAAACGGATTCGTCCAAAGGTATCTCCAAATATTCCCGCCGCCATCTGTTCTTCCGCTAAAACCGTGGTTCTGGACGGCCCCCGAGTCATTGGTGAACGGCTGAACCCAACAGGCAAAAAGCTGTTCCAGGCCGCTTTGCGGTCAGGTGATATGGACTATCTGCTGGCACAGGGACTGCAGCAGGTGCGTGCCGGGGCAGATATTCTGGATGTCAATGTTGGCTTACCCGATATTGATGAAGAAGCGATGATGCGCCGCACTGTCGACGCCTTGCAGGGAGTCACCGACACCCCCCTGCAAATTGATTCCACCAAGCCTGCTGTGTTGAAAGCTGCACTGCGGAGATATGCCGGAAAGGCCATTGTCAACTCGGTAAATGGCGACGAAGAAAGCTTAAACGCCGTTTTGCCTATTGTCAAAAAGTATGGTGCTGCGGTGGTTGGCCTTACTCTGGATAAAAACGGTATTCCCCAAACCGCTGATGAGCGCATTGCCATAGCCGGACGCATTTTGAAAAGGGCACTGTCACTGGGAATTCCCCGGCGGGATGTTTACATCGATTGCCTTACCCTTACCGCTTCAGCAGAGCAGGCGGCGGTATTTGAGACGTTAAAGGCTGTTTCGGCTATTAAACATGAACTTGGCTTAAAAACAGTCTTGGGAGTTTCCAACATCTCCTTTGGCCTGCCTTGCAGAGAGCTGCTTAACCAAAGCTTTTTAACGCTGGCTTTGGGTGCCGGCCTTGACCTGCCGATTATAAACCCCAATACAGATGTTATGATGGCAGCAGTTCGCAGCTACCGTGTGCTAAAAAACATTGATGAGCATGCCAAAGAATTTATCGAAATCTATGGTCAGCAAACTTCTTCTGCTCCCTTGGCTCCCGCTTCCCAAATGACATTGCAGGGAGCCATTGAAGGCGGCCTGCGGGGTGAAGCCGGAACCATTGCCGCAGGGCTTTTATCTGACGGTGCCCAGCCAATGGAGCTGGTGAACAACATGCTTATTCCCGCTTTGGACAAAGCCGGAGCGGACTTTGAGTCCGGCCGCAGCTTTTTGCCCCAACTGATTCAAAGTGCCGGTGCTGCACAGGCTGCTTTTGAACAGATCCGCCTGCACCTTGCCAAAAGCGGTGTGGAACGCAAGGGTCTTGGCCCGGTGGTACTGGCTACCGTTCAGGGAGATATTCATGACATCGGTAAAAATATCGTAAAGGTGCTGCTGGAAAACTACGGCTTTGCCGTTATTGACCTGGGCAAAGATGTGTCGCCGGAGACAGTGGCTGAAGCGGTAATTACCCACAATGCTCCGCTGGTAGGATTGAGCGCTTTGATGACTACCACCTTGGGCAGCATGGCCAAAACCATTGCTTTGCTGCACAGCCGCCGGCTACCCTGTAAAATTTTGGTGGGCGGCGCTGTGCTTACTGCTGATTACGCAGCCAAAATAGGCGCTGATTTTTATGCCCGTGATGCCAAGGCCTCGGTAGATTATGCCAGAGAGATGATAAAAGCTTTAAAAAACAGCAAGACCTGTTCTTTTTAAAAGAACAGGTCTTTTTTCTGTACTGCCAAAACCGGCTTTACCATCTTGACGTATGGCTGCGCAGCATCAGCAAAATTGTAATAAGCAAAACAACCGGTGCAATCAGAATACACATAAGCCCCAGTCTTTGGGAAAAAACAGCTCCAACCCCGGCACCAACAATAAACACACCAATAACGCTAAAGTATTGCAGACT
>JAEYXR010000120.1 GCA_023431215.1 Bacillota bacterium | reverse complement strand
GAGGAGTACCTACCCGTACCGGAACAGCCATTGCTGATGTTGTAGGTGGCTTAAACTGTGCCATAGGTGTATTGGCAGCATATGCCAATAAAATGAACACCGGCGAGGGTGAAAAAGTAGATGTTTCTTTGGTAGATGGCATGGTTTCGGCACTAGAGATTGTTAATATGATTTACCTTTGCACTGGACGCGTACCAGAGAGAATAGGAAATCGTTATGAAGCAATTTATCCTTATGACACCTTTAAGGCAAAGGGCGAAAACAAGTACGTTGTTGTAGCTGCCGGAAATGATAAACTCTTTCACCTGTTATGCGGCGTGATGGGTCAGCCTGAACTGGAGGAAGACGAAAGGTTTGCGACAAACATTCAGCGAGTTAAAAACCACGCTGCCCTGCGTCCTATTGTAGAAGCCTGGACAATGGAGCGCACAATTGAAGAAGTGGTAGATTCCTTGTTAGCTGTGGGATGCCCGGCAGCACCCATTAATACCATTGATATGGTAGTAAAGGATCCTCATATAGCAGATGCACGTAAAATGTTTGTAGAATGCGAGCACCCCATTGGCAAATTAACACTGACAGGAAATCAACTTAAACTAACAAATCATCCCATTGAGGAGTTTAGACCTGCACCACTTTTGGGTCAGCAGAGCATTGATATTTTAAGTGCCAAGCTAGGTTATTCGGTTGAAGATATAGAGGCACTGAAAGCTGAAGGTGTTATTTAAAGCAGCATTTCAGAAAGGGTGAATAATCATGAATAAAAAGGTGCAGGTAGTAGAAATAGGACCCAGAGACGGTTTTCAAAACGTCAAGGACTATATACCCGCCGCCATCAAGCTGAATATTATAGATAACCTTGTAAAAGCTGGCTATAAAAAAATTCAGTGTACTTCTTTTGTTAGTCCCAAAGCCATTCCACAAATGGTTGATGCAACCGAAATTGCTGAAACAGTGTTGAAACGCTACCCGGATGTAGACTTTTTTGCCTTGGTACCAAACTTTAGAGGGGCACAAAACGCTGTTGCGGCAGGATTAAAAGAAATTACCCCTGTAATGAGCCTCAGTGAGTCTCACAATATGGCTAATGTCAAGCGTACATGCCAGGAGTCTGTTGAGGAGATGCGGAAGATTCGTCAAGCATTTCCTGATGTAAAAATTACTCAGGATATTGCAACAGTATTTGGTTGCCCCTTTGAGGGTGAACAAAGTGTACATGCATTACTTCGTTTGATTGAGCAGCTTGATGCATTGGGAATACATGCTTTTACCTTATGTGATACAGTGGGTCTGGCTTATCCCACCCTGGTAGAAAAGGTATTTGCGGCAGTTAAAAAAGAGTTCCCAAACAATGAGTTTAACGTACATATTCACGACACAAGAAATATGGGTATTTTAAATAGTTATGTAGCACTTCAATGTGGTGCCGATAGTGTTCAGGCCGCAATTGGTGGCTTGGGTGGCTGTCCGTTTGCACCGGGCGCATCAGGAAATACCTCCAGTGAAGATTTGGTTTATATGCTGAATAAGTGCGGATATGATACGGGCATTGATTTTGCTCAGCTGTTGGCTACGGCAAAATATGCCAAAGGTATTATTGACGGTAACTTCAGCGGACACCATATCAATATTGCGGAAAAACCCTGTATTGTTACTCAAGAATAAGCTTAAATTTTAACACTTTTTTAACGCAAGCGGCGGGCACAAGTATTGATGTCTGCCGCTGCTGTTATTTTAAAACGTTTCATTTTATGATATAATTTGAAACATCTAAGAGAGTGCAACGTTATAATGAAAAGCGAACAATAAAAATGAACCTAAGTTGAGAACGCTTTATTTGATGAGCAAACGCATATAGGAGGGGCTTTATGGAGGCTAATAACAACACAAACGTACCGGAAATTTGTTTACTGGCACCTACGGATGAATTGCTGAAATTAGCAACCAGAATCAGTAAGCGGCATCAACTGAAAATAGGACTTTATCGTGCCAACATTACAAATGCCGATACATGCGCAAAGGACCTGTTTGAAAACGGCGCAAAAGTTCTGATTAGCCGCCGTGGTGTTTACAGGAGTCTGGAAAAACAGTATCGCAATCAGGTTATTAATATTGGAACACAGTTATCAGACTATATTCCAATTATGGAAGAAGCAATGAAAATAAAAGGAAAGGTTGCTTTTTTTGATTATAATAGCATCCGTGGAGATGTTGAAGCAATGTGCTTTCTACTGCGCATTGATGCTTTGTTTTATACCTTTAATAATTATGAAGAATGTCAAAAACGGGTAAAGCAAGCAATTGAAAATGGTGCGGTATTGGGTGTTGGAGGTGCAGACTCTGGGCGATATGCACAAGAGTTTGGGCTGCCGCATTTGGTTGTTGAGAGCTCAGAGCAAGCCCTGTTAGATGGGATTGCAAGAGCCCAGCAGGTGCTGAGAATTACCAAAGAAGAGCAACAAAAAAACCTGGATCTTCGTGTACGCTTGGAGCGTTATAAAATGGTAATGAACTATACCCATGATGCCATTTTAGCGGTAGATGAAAAAGGAAATGTAGATGTATTAAACTGTCGGGCAGAAAAATTTTTGCGGACAAGCCCGCGGTTGGCAATAGGAAAACCAATTAAATCCATTTTTCCAGATTCACATATGTGCTCTGTGTTGGAAAGTGGTCAAAAGGACTTGGATCAGTTAATTAATCTTCACGGAACAATGGTAACAACAAACCGTGTTCCCATTGTTGTTGATGGCAAAATCAAGGGTGCGGTTGCAACCTTTCAAGATATAAAAACTCTCCAGGACAGCGAAAAAAAAATACGCCTAAAGCTGCATGAAAAAGGACTGACGGCAAAATATACTTTTTCAGACATCAAGGGCCACAGTGTCACAATGCAAAAATGTATTTCATTGGCAAAAAGATATGCAAAATCAAATTCTACAATTTTGATTCATGGTGAAACCGGCACCGGAAAGGAACTGTTTGCACAAAGCATACATAACACCAGTAGCCGTGCCGACGGACCTTTTGTTGCCATAAACTGCGGAAGCTTGCCCCAAAACTTACTGGAAGCAGAACTGTTTGGCTATGTAGACGGAGCATATACCGGAGCAAAAAAGGGTGGAAAAATGGGCTTATTTGAAGTAGCGCATGGAGGCACCATTTTTTTAGATGAAATTGGAGAAATGCCGTTGGAAACCCAGGTGCATTTGCTGCGCGTACTTCAGGAAAAAGAGATACGCCGTATTGGCGGAGATTCTGTAATTCCAATTGATATTCGAGTTGTAACTGCTACCAACCGCGACCTAAGAAAAATGATAGAAAATCATACTTTCCGAGAAGACTTATATTACCGTATTAATGTTCTTAACTTAGAAATAGCGCCGCTGAGAGATCGCAAAGAGGACTTATGTGATATCAGCTTGAGTACATTTGATAAATTTTTAGGCCCTGAACATGATTATGAAGATTTGGTTCAGTTGCTGATACATAAAATGCAGGATTATAACTGGCCTGGAAATGTGCGAGAACTTCATAATGTAATAGAACGCATCTCTGTATTACTACAGCAGGGGGAAAAACCTTCTGAAGTAATGAGTTATGTTCAAACTTTGCTGTTTGCTCCCGATATGATATCAGAAGTATCATCCAACAAAAAGTATAAGCCACGTGCTACAAAGGCTATGGCATTACCGGAAGCTGATGAATGGGAGAAAAAACGTATTTTGGCTGCCTTACAAGAAAATAACAATGAACTTGCCAAAACGGCAGTGCAATTGGGAATTGGCAGAACAACATTGTGGCGTCGAATGAAGAAATATGAAATTACAGTATGAGGCTTACAATAAGGCATAATTCTTGTTTCAATGATTGCATTTTATAAAGGAACAAGAAACGTTTCAGTTTCGAAACGCCTGAAACGTTCTTAAGCTTTTTAATATTTTCACTTTACAAATTCAGATGCAGCTCTCTTTTAAGAAGATTTGACCAATGCAAATGCAATAAATTTTTGTGCATTGTAACATTATATTCTTTTAAAAAATAGAATATATTACAAAAAATATAAAACCATTTGTATTTTTCAATGTTGGCATGGGTCATGCTAAGTATAAGGGTAAAGCAAAATAAAAGGGTATTAAAACGAAGATGCAATTTTATTTTGTAAACTATACGCGGCTGATTACTATGCTATATTGGTAGTTGGCTTTATAACATTGGAGGAATTAGAAATGAAGAAAAGATTGTTAGCTCTACTCATGATGCTTGCTATGACCGTTACTTTATTTTCTGGTTGCGGTAACAGCGCTTCCAGCCAGGCCCCCGGTAGTTCAAATGGTGAGTCGCAGTCGGCACCGGCTCAGGCAAGGGTTTTAAAACTTAGTCTAACAGCTAACGAAGCTTCTCCTACTTATGAGGCTTGCATGAATTTTGCTGAAGATGTAGCCAAAAGAACAAACAATTCTCTTAAAGTTGAAGTATACGCCAACACCTCTCTGGCCGGCGGAAACCAGACCACCGCTATTGAAATGTGTCAGCAGGGTACCATTGAAATTGCATTGGTATCAGGCATTGTTGAATCTGCCCTGATTGAAGACATGAACCTTACCTGTGTTCCTTGGATTTGGGAAAGTAATGAAATGCTCGACAAAGCCCTGATACCCGGCACAGAAGTGTTTTCTCTTTATGAAAAGAAATTTGCTGATAAGAATTTAGTGCTGCTCGGCTTTGCTGAAAACGGTTTCCGCCAGCTGACAAATGATAAACACGCTGTAAAAAACCCTGAAGACCTTAAAAACCTGAAGATCAGAGTATTGGGCAATCAGATGCTGCTGGCTGCATTTAAGGCTATGGGCGCAAACCCCACAGACGTAAACTTTAATGAACTGTTTACTGCCATGCAGCAAGGTGCTGTAGATGGTCAGGAAAACCCCGTTTCTACCATTATTGTTCCTCAGAAATACGAAGAAGTTCAGAAATACATGACTGTATGGAATTATTCTTATGACGCACATGCTTTGCAGATGGGTCAGTCTACCTGGAAGAGCCTGACTGCCGAACAGCAAACCGCACTGCAAGAAGCTGGTGCCGAATTTTCCCGCAATCAGCGCGCACTTGCTCGCGAAAGCTATGAAGAAGACATTAAGTACCTGAAGGAATATGGAATGGAGATTCATGAGCCTTCTGAAGAAGAATTGGCTGCCTTTAAGGCTGCGGTAGCTCCTGTGGTAGAAGAGTATGTAGCAAAGTATGATCAGGATATCTACAATGCAATTTTGGCATGCAAAGCATAATAGGCTACATATCACAACCCCCAGCACCTATTTAAAGGAGTTATTTTTATGGAAAAGAAAAACAAGGTCTCTAAAAAGGGTGGAGGCTTGTTAATCGAAGAGCACATTTCTGCGGCTATTTTTTGTATCATGACTTTGTTAGGCGGAGTTAACATTATAAGCCGTATTTTAGCTGACCTTTCTTTGGCGTTTACTGAAGAACTTATCGTCTATCTCTTTGTTGTTGCAACGATGTTTGGTGCAGCGGCAGGTGCCCAAAGAGGGTTACACATGGGGCTTACCCTCATTGTAGATGCGGTGCCGGGAAAATATAAGCTGATATTTTATATAGCCTCAACTGCAAGCATTTGTGCATTGTTTGGTCTGTTGGCATTTCAAGGTGCACAAATGGTAATTTCTCAAATTCAATATGGCTATCAAACCCCTGTTATGCATCTTCCCACATGGTGGTTCAGCAGCAGCCTTTGTATTGGTTCCATTTTCTTTATTGTAAGAACCATTGCCTGCACCATCAAGCAAGTAAAGGAGGTGCTGTAAATGGCAATAGAAATTGGAATTACCCTCTTAATTATCTTTTTTATCCTTGTGGCTCTTAGTGCACCAATCTCGGTATCTCTTGGTTTATCCACTATCATAACCATGATTTTGTTCAATCAGGGCTCTATGATTTCTATGTATGCCAACATGATGTTCTCTGGCATGGCTAAATATACAATGCTTGCTGTTCCGTTTTTTATCCTGGCCGGTGTTATTATGGACAAATCAGGAATTTCAAAACGCATTGTAAAACTAGCCAACTTAATGGTTGGTCCCATTCCTGGAGGCATGGCATTAGTTTCTATTATAGTCACTACTTTTTGGGGCGCACTTTCTGGCTCAGGACCTGCTACTGTAGTAGCCCTTGGCTCTATTTTAATACCTGGTATGATTGAAGCTGGTTATAAGCCCGGATTTGCTGCTGCAACCATTGCAGCAAGTGCAGCAATCTCGGTGGTCATTCCTCCAAGCATTACATTGGTTGCCTATGGTGTAAGCGCGGGAGACTCCATCAGCAATCTGTTTATGGGCGGTGTAATTCCCGGGCTGCTTATGGGTGTCACATTTCTGGGGTATGCCTTTATTGTCTCCGTAAAGCGGGGATATCGTGGATCCCATTTTGGAAGCCGCAAAGAAATCTGGGCAGCATTTAAAGATGCGTCCTGGGGGCTTCTTTCTCCGGTTATCATTTTGGGCGGTATTTATGGAGGCATAGTTACTCCTACCGAGGCGGCACTTATTGCTGTATTTTACAGCTTGTTTGTAGGAGTCTTTATTTATAAGGACTTTGACTTAAAAACCATCTGGGGCATTATGGCAAATGCAGCTAACTCTTCTGCATCCATCATGATCATTATGGCAAACGCCAGTGTTTTAACATGGCTGGTGCAAAGTCAGGGCATTGCGACCATTGTAAGCAACGCGCTTATGGGTATTTCAGACAATCGCTACATCATCATGCTTACCATGGTATTCATTATGCTTATTGCAGGGTTTTTTATTGATGGTATTTCTATTACATATATTTTTGTGCCATTATTCCTGCCCGTTGTTAACAGCCTTGGTTTCAGCAGTTTAGCATTTGGTGTTATCATGTCTATGGCTATTGCAATTGGCTTTACAACTCCTCCGGTGGCAGTAAACCTGTATCCAGCTTGTAATATTGCAAACATAAAACTCAGCGCTATCTCAAAAGAGGTAATTGGATATGTGTTGGCAGGTTTGGTGGCAGTTGTTGCCTGTGTATTCTTTGAGGATATTATTTTGTTCTTGCCTAATCTTCTGAACGGATAAAAGGAGCTTTTGCAAATGACAACTTATACAATTAAACCTTTAAAAATGGGTGAATTTTTAACCCATGAAAAATCTACATTAACGTATTTTGACGGCTATGGCATTAAACTCCGTAACCCCATTACCATGTGGCTAGTACAGGGCGATGGTAAGAATATTATTGTAGACACCGGATTGGGCGATCAGGAGTGGTGTATCAAATATCATCATCCCATTCACCAAACGGAAGAAATGCACCCTGTAAATGCACTGGCACGGGAAGGGCTAACTGTAGATGATATTGATTTTGTCATAAATACTCATCTGCATTGGGATCATTGCTTTAACAACCACCTCTTTAAGGATAAAAAGATTTATGTACAGAAAAAAGAGCTGGAGTTTGCAGCCAACGCCATTCCACCTCAATATCAGTATTATGAATGCGAAGAAATTGGCATGATTCCCAGCTACAAAAAAGCGTTTGATTCCCTTGTTCCTGTAGAAGGGGATATGAACTTGTGTGATGGAATCGACCTTGTGCTAATTCCCAGTCATACCCCCGGTTCTCAAGGTGTACTGGTAAATACCACCGCAGGAAAATATTTTATTGCAGGAGATGCAATCGGTACCTACGAAAACTGGGAAGGCAAGGATGATTATTGTCACAGCACTTTGCCTGGAAAACATATTATGCCGGCTATTCATGTTAATTTGAGCGATTGTTACTCAAGTTATGAAAAGATAGAGTCTTTGGCAGACTATGTTTTACCTGGACATGATATGCGTGTTTATGATCATGCAGTTTACCCCCCGCAAGACTAACTTTTTTACTCCTTCTAAAACATAAAAACCAATGGAGCATCTAATTTAAAAATTAGATGCTCCATTGGTTTTTTACAGTAGCATGGCATAAAGAATTTTAATTGGGCTTAACAAGTAAAAAATCCCCGGTTTTATCCGGAGACTTTTTATGGTTTTTAAGGATCGGTCAGTCATCACCGGCATCATAAAGTTCCAAAGCACTTTGAGGCAGCCCGGGGCGGTTATCGCCATGGTGCACCCGTAGCATGGTAAAGAACGCCAGTGCCACAAACATTGTGGCATAGGGGAACAGATATTTGTAGCCAATGTATTGCATCACCGCACCGCTGAGGATGGGGGTGATAATCTGGGCGCTCATAGAGAAGGTGTAGTAGTAGCCGGTATATTTGCCCACATCGGCTTCCTTACACATTTCTACCACCATGGGGTAGGAGTTGACGTTGATGGAAGCCCAGCCCACCCCAGCCAAAGCAAATAAGAAGAATACAGCCGCAGAGAAGGTGGTGAACAGGATGGCACAGCCAAAGGCCAAAGCAAGAAGTAAAACACCGAAGAGGATGGTCTTTTTTCGGCCTATTTTGCTGGCCACAAAGCCCACCGGCAAAAAGGATACAATGGCTGCCGCCTGTGCCACCATCAAAGTATAGGCATAGCTGCCGCCTGTCAACCCCCAGTATACTCTTGCATACTTGGAAAAAGCAGTGGTAACGGCGTTGTACCCCATAAACCACAAAAACACCGATAAAAGCAAAAAGGTAAAGGAACGCTTCATCTCAGGGGACATACGGGTTTTGGCCTGCGGCGCGGCAGGAAGCTGGGGGAGATCCTGCTGGGGTTGTACAGCCTCTGTGGGAATTGCAAGGCTTTCTTCCTCCATGGCGTGCACCAGCATGGGCTCGTTGACCTTTTTAAACAGCACAAAGGCGCTTCCTGCCATTAACGCCACCACTGCAATAAAGATGGGGAAATAGCTGGGACGCTGGCTGCTGCTTACCAGCAAGGCAATCAAACCCAAAGCTAAAATTCCGCCCACCGCACCCATGAGGTTGATGACCGCATTGCCCTTGGAGCGCAAAGGCTTTGGGGTAACGTCGGGCATCAATGCAACTGCCGGAGAGCGGAAGGTGCTCATTGCCACAAGGGTAATTCCCAGAGAGATTAAAAACAGCGGCAGGTTTCGCAGGGTATCGGCAAGGGGAATCAACAGCGCTGTGATACAAGCAACCGCAGTACCGCCTAAAATATAAGGCATCCGCCGTCCCAAGGGAGTTTTGGTGATGTCTGACAGCATGCCGAACAGCGGTAGCATAAACAGGGCTAAAACATTATCCGCCGCCATTACTACACCGGACAAGGTATCGCTAATACCAAAGGTCTCACGGAGAATTAAGGGAATGATACCGTCATACACCTGCCAAAAGGCAGAAATGGAGAAAAAAGCAAGACCCACCAAAAGTGTTCGTTTGTAGTTTAACTTCATGATGTCAGCTCCTTATTGCATGAGTAGTATCTGTAAAATGGCAGATTGTGTAACAGTAAACTATTTTAGCATTATTTCGTCCAGATTGATAAAGATAGCTTTTGCTTTTTTATTTTACCAATTTTAATTTAAGTACTATAATAAAGCAACGTTTTATTAGGACTGGCAATGGGGGGTAAAGAGCTTTTCCAGGCTGCCGTTGCCAATGATAATGTATTCGGGGAGCATAGCAATATCAGGGGGAGTACGAAAGGTGTACTCCTTGACACCATCCTCAAAAAAAGGATGAAGGGCACGGCGGGCAAGGCCGTCTGCCACATACTTATCTTCCGCCTGCAGAGCCAGAATCTCGCAGGGCTCACCTTCGGTGATGATACAATAGCCCATAAGCTCGGAGCCCTGGGCAGCGGTGTAGCCCCACACCATGCCGTCGGCAGTCAGGCCCAGCTGGTCGCAAAGCTCTATTAAAATGCCATGGGTCATGGGTAAAATGGTTACCATTTCTTGTTTCCCTCTCTTTTTGCAGATTGATAGCCAGCAGGTTTACCGGGCTTACCGGGTTTGCCGGCATAAGGCTTTGAGCCGCCTGGCTTGGGGCCACCGGCTTTTGCACCACTGCCGGATTTGGCTGCCGGGGGGCGCTTGCCGCCCTTGGCAGAAGCCTCGCCAAACAGTTCTTTTTCCCATGCGGCTTTGTTTTTACCACCCACAAAATGATCCTTGCGGCGGTTGCCCCGGCGTTCGTCGGTGCCAAAGCTGCCAACATGCTTTTGAGGCTTGTCCTGGGGCACCGCCTCCTGCTGGGAGGCAGGCTTGGCGGCGTTGCGCAGGGCAATGACCTCGCTCTTTTTCAACTCGCGCCATTTGCCGGGTTGTACCATACCAAGTTTCAACGGCCCTACAGAGATGCGCTTCAGCCGCACCACTTCCAGACCCACCGCTTCACACATACGGCGAATCTGGCGGTTTTTGCCCTCGGTAATGCTCATCTGGAGCACCACACGTCCGGGCTGCTTTTCCATCACATGGATGATGGCAGGCTGGGTCATCTCTACGTTGCCGTCTTCGCCAATATTCACCCCGGAGCTAAGCTTAACAGCCTGCTCATCTGTAATATCAGGGCGTACAGTGACTCGGTAGGTTTTGGAAACATGGTGGCTGGGGTGCATAATCAGGTTTGCAAGCTGGCCATCGTTGGTAAACAGCAGCAAACCTTCGCTGTCTCTGTCCAGACGCCCGATGGGGTACACACGGGCACCCACGTCCTCCACCAGCTCGCTGACACAGCGGCGGCCCAGCTCGTCGCTGGTGGTGGTGACATAGCCTCGGGGCTTGTTAAGCATAATATAGACATTTTCTTTTTTGCGGGCAATAAACACCCTCTTGCCGTCGATGGCAATGATGTCTTTTTGAATATCAACCGGATTACCAGGCTGGGCACGATGTCCGTTTACGGTGATGCGCCCGGCTTTGATGTATTCTTCGGTTTTGCGGCGGGATAAAATGCCGCCGTCGCTCAGGGCTTTTTGAATGCGAATAGGCTTAGCCATATTTTTTCTTACTCCTTATCTTTCACAAAGCGGTTACAAGTCCGCTGTTACTTCCTTAGTGATTTAAATGCAAAATAATATTGAACGCCTTGGTAAAGGTTCTTGTCGCCTCAGCAGGCATCAATACACAAATAGTATTCTCCTGCCTCGGTAGGCGCAGAGAAACTTTGCTGCCTTCAGTAAACTTCTTCTCTGGGTTTAGCACACAGCGTATAGGTGGGGCGGCATTTTTTAGGCCCTCAAAAACAAACTCTTCTCCGCACACAGCCGTCACTGTGCCCGTATGCCGTGGGCCGGCATTGTTGTCAGCGTTTAGCCTCCACAGCCGGAAAGTATAAGTGTCAGCTCATCAAAAAGTATCTGCTTTTGACTTGGTTATCCTCCTAAACGGGGCTACTCGGTGTCTTTTTCGGTAAGCTCATTCCACCAGTCGGCAATGCGTTGCCACAGCCCGGGTTCCGGCTCCGGTTCAGAGGGCAATGCCGGTACGGGAACTGCTGCAGCCAGCATACTTTCGCCGATAATTATACCATCTCTATCATATACTATCTTGCCGACAATGTCACCACCTAATACCGGTGCATACAAAAAAAATGGTGCATAAATAGTGTAATGTACCTGGGGTTTTTCCCCTGCAATAGATACAGCGGTAACAGGCGATATCTGTTTGGCCTGGGTGTAGGGCAGTGTTCCGCCGGTGACAGGCACCATAATGGGCTTTTCGGGGGTGACTTCTACCGATTCCACCATGGCAAAATAGCGGTCGTACAATGCGGCATGGGTGTTCCAGTCGTTCCCGCAGTTCAGGGTCACAATAATCAGGGTAACACCGTTTTTGGTGGCGGCAGATACCAGGCACCGTCCAGACTTTTTGGTAAACCCTGTTTTAACTCCCACTGCACCGGGGTAAGAAGAAAGCAGGCGGTTGTGGTTGGCCAAGGTGCGTTTGTAGGGTGGGTTGCCATAGGTAAGTGTCAGGCGTTTAGAGGCTGCCATCTGAGCAAAATCAGGGTTTTTCAAAGCCTCTCTGGCCAGCAGTGCCATATCATAAGCGGTGGAATAATGCTCCTTATCGTCCAGCCCTGATGGTGTGACAAAGTGGGTGTTCTTCATGCCGATTTGTGCGGCTCTTTCGTTCATCAACTGGGCAAAATCCTCCATACTGCCGGCAATGCGCACAGCGGCGGCATTGGCACCGTCGTTGCCGGATGCCATCATCATGCCTCCTGCTAAAGCACGAAGGGTAGCAATATCCCCCTCCATCAGCCCCATGGAAGAACCCTCGGTGATGATTGCCTTAGAATCTACCTCAAACTCCTCGTCAAGCTCGGGCTGCTCCAGGGTCAGAAGGGCGGTCATAATTTTTGTTGTACTTGCCATGGGAAGGTGATGGTCAGCATTTTCGGCAAACAGCACCCGGCCGGTCTGAGCCTCCATCACCACTGCACCCTTGGCTCCTATAGAGTAATTTTCGCCGCGTACCATGCACTGCCCCGCAAAAGCGGGTTGTGCCATGGCGGCGCACAGCAGCATAGCGGCTAATAGGGTAAAAATTTTTCTCACAGGCAGACCTCTTTTCTGCATTATCTTGACATCATCTTTTTTAGTGTATGCAGTCCTGCCCTGTCCTTAAAACTATTGCATCCTATTCATTGCTCTGCTACAATGATAGTGAAATCAGCCTGCAGAGCAAATCTTTGTGTGGGTGTTTTAACAATTGAACGGAGCCGTATTTATGAATGAAATCATTTCTTATATTTTGTGTGCTGTGCTGGCGTATTTGCTTGGAAGTTTAAGCTTTGGTGTAATTATTTCCAAGCTGCGCTACCGCGATGACATCCGTCGCCACGGCAGCGGCAACGCCGGGGCTACCAACGCGCTGCGTACTTATGGCAAACTTTCGGCGGTACTGGTGCTGCTGGGTGACTTTTTAAAAGGAACTTTGGCGGTATTGATTGGTCAGCAGCTGGGAGCAGATGCAGCCCTTGGAGGCATGATTGCCGGGCTTTTTGCCGTGCTGGGGCATTTGTTTCCTGTTTACTTCCGCTTTAAGGGTGGCAAGGGCGTTGCCACAGCTGCAGGAACTATCTTAATGCTCAACCCCTTAGTGCTTGTGGCATTGGTGATTCCTTTTGTACTTATTATTGCTCTCTCACGCTATGTCTCTCTTGGTTCGGTTTCGGTAGCTGTTTTGTACCCCGTGTTTACTTTGGTGGCAGGACTACTGCAAAAAAGCCCCAATGCCATAGTAGCAACTATGTTTGCAGCTGTTGTGGGCGGTTTGGTTGCTTGGATGCACCGCAGCAACATCAAACGGCTGATTGCGGGCACCGAGAGCAAACTGGGCGGAAAGAAGAAAGAATAAGCGGGGATTTTTGTATGCTGGAAGCAGGGCAGGCAAAAGGGGAGGAAGAAACACATGACCATAATAGCAGTCGTTGCAACACTCCTTGCCGGAATTGTTGGTGCTTTTCTGGAGCCCGTTTCCTTTGCGGTTTCCTTACCGGTTGCGGTGATGGGCGGGTTTATTTTAAAGGCAATTGGCAACAATGAGGCAAAAAACAGCAACAAAAAAAGCTAAGAACTTAATAGACGGTAGCAAATAGATTTTTTGGCAAAATTAAGCAGACCTTCAACCGTAGTAAATGCTGAAAAAGCATTGACAAGCCTATGGTTACACGTTATAATATATAAGCTGTTCCAAAGACAGCAGGTGCCGTTTGCAAAAACGGCTTAATGGTTTGAGCCGGCCTGCCGAGGACAAGACGATGAAACACAAACGCCCCACGGGGTTGTTTTACTTTGTGCTTTACGCTCTTTCCACGGTATGTTGGAAAGAGCTTTTTTAGTTTTGTGTCCCTTTTGGACGCAACAAATTATCGGGAGGTGAACCCTTTGGCAAGTGAAAAGATTCTGAAAGCAAAGCAAGAGCAGGTTGATGAGCTGAAAGCCAAGCTGGACAAAGCTGTTGCTGGTGTATTGGTTGACTACCGCGGTATTACCGTGGCTAACGATACCAAGCTGCGTAAGGAGCTGAGAGAGGCCGGTGTTGAGTACGCCGTCATCAAAAACAACATCCTGCGCCGTGCAGCCAGCGAGTGCGGTCTTGAGGGCCTGACCCAGTACATGACCGGCACCACCGCTTTTGCTATGTCCGATTCCGACCCCATCGCCGCCGCCAAAATTCTGAACAAGTTCTCTGAGGAATCTAAGGGCAAGTTCGTTATTCGCGCTGGCTTTATGGAGAAAGAAGTTCTGGATGATCAGGGCGTTATTGGCGTAGCCAAGCTGCCCGGCAAACAAGAGCTGCTCACCATGCTGTGCATGGCTCTGAATGGCAACATCCGCGGTCTGGCCGTGGCTCTGAACGCTATTGTTGAGAAGAGCGGCGAAGCAGCCCCCGAGGCTGTAGCAGAGCCCGAGGCTGCTGCTGAATAAGCAATTTCCTTTTTTTAAAGAGTAACCAATATAATTACTAGGAGGTATTTTGTCATGGCTTCTGAGAAAATCGTAAAATTTGTAGAAGAAATCAAGACCCTCTCCGTTATGGAGCTTTCCGAGCTTGTTAAAGCTATCGAGGAGGAGTTCGGTGTTTCTGCCGCTGCTCCCGTAATGGTTGCTGCTGGCCCCGCTGCCGGCCCTGCTGCCGAAGAGAAAACCGAGTTCGACGTTGTTCTGGTTGAAGCTGGTGCTTCCAAGATGGGCGTCATCAAGCTGGTCAAAGAGATGACCGGTCTGGGCCTGAAGGAAGCTAAGGAGCTTGTCGACGGCGCTCCCAAGACCCTGAAGGAAGCTGTTTCCAAAGCTGATGCTGACGACATGAAGGCTAAGCTGGAAGAAGCCGGCGCTAAGGTTGAGCTGAAATAATTTGGCTTTACCCTGGTTTTCGCAAAACTAAAAAGCTCAAACCAAATTACCAAAACAGTGCTGACCCTTTGGGGTTAGCACTGTTTTTTAGTTTGTGAAGAAAAGAATAGAAAAGTCTTTACGACGGTTTAAATTTATTTTGCTGCAGGCCATAGTATTACCTTTTCGGTTATTTGGCAAGGGCTATAGGACGTTTTGTGGCACCCCAGGTCAGATTAATTGTTGTCAGAAACGTTTAATTTTACAGCAATCCCCTTGACAAATATATCGTCATCCGTTATAGTTATAACGTAATCCGATATAACGAACGACGAAGTAACGGAAGGTGATATACTTGAACATGCAAAACGCATTAACCGAGGGCGTTTTTTACATCCTGCTTTCTCTTTGTACCCCCATGCATGGCTATGGCATTATGCAGAATGTGGAAAAACTGTCCGGAGGGCGGGTAAGGCTGGCGGCAGGCACTTTGTATGGTGCCATCAATACCATGCTGGAAAAAGGCTGGATTAAAGCACTGCCCGGAGAAAAGGACAGCAAGAAAAAGGTATATGAAACCTCCCAAGTGGGCTTAGAGATTTTACAGGGCGAGCTGCTGCGGCTGGAGGAGCTGCTGCAAAACGGCAATCATGTGTTGGGGGGTGCAGCAAAATGAGAACAAAAATCCGCAAATGGTTTTGGGCGTGGGACTTTGACAAAGAAGAAAAATGGCTGAACGAAATGGCGGCAAAAGGCTTGTCGCTGGTTTCGGTGGGCTACTGCACCTATATTTTTGAAGACACACAGCCGGGGGAATATACGGTGCGGCTGGAGCTGCTGGATAATATCCCCACTCATCCCGAAAGCAGGAAGTATATTGATTTTGTAGAGGACACGGGTGCCGAATATATTGGTTCCGTACTGTGCTGGGTATACTTTCGCAAAGAAAAAGACAAGGGGCAGTTTGACCTTTATTCCGATTGCGCGTCCAAAGCAAAGCATCTGGAAAGAATTCTGTATCTCCTTGGTATTTTGGGCGGGCTGGAACTGTTATGTGGCGGATATAATATACTCATATATTTTACGTTGGACCATGGGCTGAAAATAAATTTATATATGGGCATTTTAGTGCTGCTGCTGGAGTTGCTTATCGGGTATGGCTTTTTACGAATTTACCGTTTAAGGCAAAAGGTAAAAAAGGAACAAAGGCTTTACGAGTAATGCCAAAGAACAAAACAAGCTTCAGATTGATATTGTTTTTACTCTGACCCAGATACAATATAAGAACGCCTAACCCAAGGCTTTTTACATGGGCATACAAAAACACCATGCTTTCCCAACAGGGAAAGCATGGTGTTTTTGATTGTTGCGTTGAATGAGGAGTGTGGTAGGGGTAAGGAGTATCTTTAGGAGCGACGCAGCACCCGTCCTGCACGGTTGCCGGTATGGGCACCGTCTGCGACAGTGGTAACGCCGTTGACAATAACGCGGAGAATTCCCTCGGGAAATTGGGCAGGATCGGTAAAGGTGCCCTTGTCGATAATGGTGTCGGGGTCAAAGATGACTATATCGGCAAAGTTTCCAGCCTTTAACTGACCTCTGTTCTTGATGCGGAAGGTTTCGGCAGGCTTGCTGGTCATCTTGCGGATGGCTTCCTCTAAAGTCAGTGCTTTATCTTCACGGACGTATTTGCCCAAAATGCGGGGGAAGGTACCATAGACACGGGGATGGGGCTTGCCGCCCAAAAGGCCGTCGCTGCAGGCGTTCATTTCAGGACGCTTCATAAACAGTTGCACGTGGTCTTCTTTGCCGTAAAAGTCTACCATGCCAACAGCGTTTTCTTCTTCCATCAACAGGTCAAAGGTGGCCTCAAAGGGGTCTTTTCCACGGAGCTCACCCAGCTGAATGAGGTTAAGACCAATGGCATCCTGATTTTTCTGTGTCTTAACACTGGTAACAAAAATCTGGTCCAAGCCTGCAAAGTCTACAAAGTTATCCCAGCCGGGAATGCCGTTTTGAATATCTGCCACCATACGCTTGCGTAGCTCGGGGTCGTGCAGGCGCTGTACCAGTTTGTCGGTACCGCCGTCGTGCACCCAGGGGGGAAGAATAACGCCCAGCATGGTGCTGCCTGCCACATAAGGATACTGGTCAAAAGATACCTTGATGCCCTCAGCCTGTGCTTTTTCAAGCAGCTCAATTACCTTATCAATTTTATCCCAGTTGTTTTTGCCGCATACCTTAAAGTGAGAGTAGTGAATTCGTACACCAGACTCGCGGCCGATACGAATAACCTCTTCCATGCTGTCCAGAATGGTGTCGGCCTCACTACGCTGGTGGATGACAAAAAGACCGTCATATTCTGCCACTACCTTGCACATCTCAATCACTTCTTCGGTGTGACCGTAAGCGCAGGGCATATATATAAGACCGGTGGAAAGACCTACTGCACCGGCTTCCATTTCGCGGCGGGTAATGTCACGCATTTTCTGCAGTTCTTCGGCTGTGGGCTGGCGGTTATCCAGTCCCATTGCCTCCATACGGATGTTGCCGTGGGGCACCAGATAGCACTCGTTAAGGCCGGGTACAACCTTTTCAATCATTTTAAGGTATCCGTCGGTATCCTTAAAGTGCCAGTTGATGTCGTCACTGTCACCGTCCAAGCCGGCAAGATTTTTACGCCAGGGGCTGATGTACTGCTCGGGCAGCGGAGCCATGGCTACGCCGTCCTGTCCCAAAACCTCGGTGGTAACGCCCTGCATAATCTTAGGCAGCACCTCGGGACGGACAAGTACTTCTAGGTCGCTGTGGCTGTGGGTGTCTATAAAACCGGGAGCGACTACCTTGCCGCAGGCGTCAATGACTTCCATTTCATCGGTGGGCTGAATGTTGCCAATGTCTACAATCTTGTCATCTTCAAACAAGACGTTGGCCTTATATCCCGGCTTTCCGGTACCATCTACGACAATACCGTTTATAATCAATTTTTTCATTTCTGTTACCTCACAATCTTTTCTTTGGATATAAACCGAACCTACAGATTGTCGATAAACCACCCCGCATACTTTCATTGCCAAACAGATTCAGCACCTGTGCGGCACGGTGGCTGCATAAGCAACCACCGTGCACAGGCCTCGGTAAGGGGGCGATTTTGCCAGGAGTGTTTATAAAGGGGGACCGACGAGTGTCAAAGCCGCAGGTTTTGTACGGTCAACAAGTCCCCCTTATGGAGCTTTAAAACGAATTGAACAAGTAATTAAACGTTATCAAATACAATTTCGGGAGCAGGCTCTGCACCCAGTTTGCGGTCAATGATAGAACCGACGAAAATGGTGATAAAGGCTACAATACCGCCGGGAACCATAGCGCTGAGACCCCAGGGGGTTTTCAGGATATAAATCCACACTGCGGCAACAATGGTACCGGCAACAATGGAGATAAAGCCTGCACGCTTGGTGACGTTTTTGTAGAAGAGGCCGCAGATAAAGGCTGCGAAGGGGCCGGCGCTGCGCAGTGCAAAGGCGCCCATCATAACGCTGATGATGTTGGAAGCGGTAAGGGCAACACCCAGACCTACCAGTCCAACCACTACCATGGTAACACGTGAAATCCAAACTTCTTTGTTATCGTCTACCACGCCCTTGTTGATATAAGGACGGAACACGTCGTTGGTAAACATGGTGGCAGTACCAATCATGTTACCGGAGGCGCTGCTCATGGTAGCGGCAACAATGGCTGCCAACACAAGACCTGCGACAATAGAAGGAGCAAACTGAATGGTAGCTGCAGCCAGAGCGTTTTTCTGAGCACCGTTTGCTGCAAAACCGTCGATGCAGGTGTAAGCAATCAAACCGATGATTGCAGGAACAATAGCATAAGCGGCGCTGAGCACACCGGCAATGACAGAGCCAAGCTTGGCGGACTTACTGTCCTTAGCGGAGCAGTAGGTCTGAACAATTTCCTGTCCGGTGGGGAAGGTCATGTAGTACATGGCAATGTAGCCGATGATGGTGGGCAGACCAATTTTAGTCATGCTCAGAAGATCAAGGTTTTGGCCGGCAGAGCTGGTGACCTCTTGTGCTTTTGCAAACAGACCGGAGAAGCCGCCAACAGCGCTGTTGTTCACCATAATCAGCATAGCCAGAGTCATGCCGATGGTAATGAAAAGAACGTGCATCATGTTGGCTGCGGTAACAGACTTAAAGCCGCCGATCATGGTGTAAAGAATAACCACGATGGTGGTAATAACAGCTGCAACTTTAAACTCAATGCCGGTAACCACGTTGATAATGGATGCGGTGGCAATAATCTGTGCACCGGTAGCCATAAACAAAGCAACAATGGAGGTAAAGGCGGTAAAGATATGAGAAGCCTTGCCGTAGCGCTTGTTGATGATGCCGGGTACGGTGCTGGCCTGAGATCTGCGGAAGTAGGGGGCAATAAAGGATACAAGAACAAAACCGATACCTGCGGCGATTACATACCAGCAGGCAGAAAGTCCGTAGGAATAAACGTTGGTGGCAATACCGGTGGTGCTTGCGCCGCCGGTGTTGGCTGCAAACAATGTACCGGCCAAAACCACAGGGCCAAGAGATTTGCTGGCCATCAAGAAGTCGTCATTGCTTTGCTTTGTCAACTTAGACTTTTTGCGGTTGGATACATAAAGACCAAGGGCCACGGTAGCCACCATGTAGAGAAGGATAATAACCAGTGCAGTAATCTGAGTATTACTCATAATGTTTCCCTCCTGTTTGTTTGTCTTTTTGCTATCTTAAAATACTTATACCGGTGTAAACCTTATTTCAGCAGTGCTTTCATCACCGCATAATAAGCTTCGGTTACTTTGGTAAGCTGTTCCACCTCAATATATTCGTCAATGGTATGCGCCAGGTTTTCGGGGGATGGGCCAAGGCCGATGGTTTTAATACCTGCTTCCCCTGCGTAATGACTGCCGTTGGTGCAGAAGTTGTACTGGGTAATTTCGGGGTCAAAGCCTGCGGCTCTCATTTCTGCCAAAGTATCCTGTACAAAGCCGTCCTCCTTGCTGTACAACCAGCCGGGGAAGAAGCGCTCGCCGGTAATGGTGTTGCCGGTGTAGCATTGCTCGGTGCCAACTGCATAGCTTGCCTTTGCCTTCAGTTCACTGTCCTCTGCCATCAATTTGTCCAGCAGGTCGTTGATGGGTTTCAGTACGCTTTCCTTTGTCTCGCCTACCAGCAGGCGGCGGTCGTAGGTGGCGCGGCAGTATTCGGGCACTACCGAAGCACCGGGATAGGGGCTGCTCTTAATGTCTGTGAGTTCCAGAATGCCCTTGCCCAACACAGGGTGAGAGGTGGGCTCCAGACCACGGATGGCATCAATAACCTTAGACATTTTGTAAACAGCGTTTATGCCTTTTTCAGGGTTTGCAGAGTGTGCAGGTTTGCCAAAGGTCTCCACCACAATTTCGGCACGTCCCCGCTGCCCAATCTTCAGG
>JAEYXR010000106.1 GCA_023431215.1 Bacillota bacterium | reverse complement strand
GCATATTATTGTATGGGCAACAAATGATAAGGTACAAAAAGCCGTGAGCAAAAATGCTCACGGCTTTCGCTAATTTTACCCTTTTTAGTTTTTTATACGTTGCAACAGTGCTACAACCTCAACGTGGTTGGTGTGGGGGAACATATCAACAGGCAAAATAGAGCTTACGGCATAGCCGTTTTTCACCAAAAAATCTATATCTCGTGCCTGTGTTTCGGGGTTGCAGGAGATGTACACCACCCGCTTTGGGGTAAGCCTTACCAAAGATATCAGAAATGCCCTGTCGCTGCCTTGGCGGGGTGGGTCCATAAATACCACATCAACAGATTGTTCTTCTTCTGCCAGTTCAGCCATAAATCGTCCGGCATCACCCTGAAAAAAGCGGGCGTTTTGCAGCTTGTTGGCCTTGGCATTTTGAATGGCATCCCGCACAGCATCACGGTTCAGCTCCACGCCAACCACATGTGCGGCTCCCCGGGCAGCGGCTACAAGGCCTATGGTACCAATACCGCAGTAAGCATCAATCACAGCTTCATTACCTGTCAGCTGTGCCATGGCAATGGCCTCATCATAAAGCTTTTCGGTTTGCTGGGGGTTAATTTGATAAAAGGAGCGGGCAGAGACCCGGAAAGAAAGGCCACAGAGCTTGTCCTCAATATAGCCGGGACCATACAGTACGTTTTCACGATTACCCAGAACCATGGGTACACCGTCAGAAATATTATGCACGACAGTTGTAATGTTGGGGTGGGCATCTACCAGCCTGGAGACAAAGTCATTTTTACGGGGAAAAGCAGGTGCAGAAGTGACAATTGCCACCAAAATCTGCCCTGTGGCAAAGCCGCGCCGTACCAGAATATGGCACAACAGCCCTCTTCCTGTACGGGGGTCTACGGCAGAAAGCCCCAGGTCACGGGCGATACGGCCTGCGGTCTGCACAATCTTGCCACAGATCTTGTCCTCGGTCATGCAGCTGCGCACCGGCACCACTCTGCGGGTGGCAGACTGATAAATGCCGGTGGTGATGCTGCCGCGGAAAGGCGCAAAAGCGGCCTGCACCTTATTTCGGTAATGATAAGGCACATCCATACCCAAAATAGAGCGCACTTTGTGATTTCGGCCCAACAACTTTTCTACCTTAGCCTGCTTAAAACGAAGCTGGCGAAGGTAATCCATATTTTGCAGCTGGCACCCGCCGCATTTTTTTGCCACAGGACAAAGCTCCAGATTCGTCTTGTCAGCAGTGGTATTGTTTTTAATTGTTTTTGGCATGGTCATTACAGTTGCCCTTTCTTTTTATCTCAATAAAATAATAATATCCCTTGGTTTATCAACAGCATTTCTGGTATAAAGCAGCAAATAAGGCTATCAAAAGTATACCTGCCACAGAAGGATAAAACAACAGATTTTAAAATAAAATACTGTTTTTAACAATTTCCGTTTATTGACCAAAGTTTATACTCGACATTCTATCAAATATATTGTAAATTAGTAGTGGCAAAAACGATGGCAGCTGCATAGTATAGATGTTTGCCTTTGCAAATGTGCGTTTGTTGCAGGAGAAGTAAATGAGCAAAAGACGGTCGGACATTGTTAAATGGAGATATTGCTTATGACACAAAGTGAATGCGATAATTTTTTAGAGGCCGTTTTGAACATTGGCAGGGCAATGGTACAAAGCGGCGCCGAGATATGGCGTGTTGAAGATGCCCTAAGCCGCATTTTTAAGTCGTACCAAATTCCAAGAGCCGAGATATATACTACCACCACACTGCTGATTGCCACCATAAAAACCGGGGACATTATTGCCACCCAGTCTGTGCGAATATACAAGGGTGTCAATAACCTTGGAGCACTGGAAAAATTAAATCATTTATCCCGGACTATCTGCAGCCAAACTCCGCCCACCGAGCAAATACAAGAAATGACGGCACAAGCGGTACGGACAGTAAAAAAAGGCGGTTACCACTTTATTGGATACACCATGGCTGCAGCTGCATTTACTGTTTTTTTTGGCGGAGATATGGCGGACAGCATAGTGGCCGGAGTAATTGCCGCCATTGTGTTTGTAATAGAGAAATATTTAAATATTAAAGAAACTAACACCCTAATCTACACCCTTATTATGAATTTTATGAACGGATCACTGGCCATTTTGGCTGTGGGCCTTGGCCTTGGGCACAATGTAGACAAGGTCATCATCGGAATCGTAATGCTGTTCATTCCTGCGCTGGCTCTGGTCAACGGCATAAAAGATATGTTCTACCGTGACATCCACTCCGGTATTTTTAGGGTAATTGAGGCGGTTTTGATTGCAGCTGCCATTGCCTTGGGCATTGGTTTGGCTATGATACTGTGGGGTGGAATGCTGTAATGGAAAAGATACTGATTCAAATCTGCATGGCTTGTTTAGGTAGTGTTGGTTTTGCCATTTATTTTAATGTAGAAAAAACAAGGCTGATACCGGCTGCACTGGGAGGACTGGTTTCCTGGTCGGTTTACCTTATTTGTTTTCATATTACCGCCAGTCTTTTTATTGCAAACTTTGTGGCTGTTATTGTTGTCTGTATTTTGTCAGAAATTTTAGCACGAAGACTAAAGGCTCCGGCTAATATCTTCTTAATTCCCTCCATCATTCCTTTGGTGCCCGGCGGAAGCCTGTATTACACCATGGCGGCCGCAATTAGCGGTGATGCAGTTTTATTTGAGGCAAAAGCAATGGAAACCATGTATTCCGTATTGGGGATTACCATGGGGGTTGTGATTGGATTTTTTATTTTCTCCACAGCCATGGGTTGCTGGCGAAACAGAAACAGTACATATCATTTAAAAGAGCGGGAAGAGTACCAAAAAAGTATTTTAAGAAAATAAAATCAAATCTTTTAGATAACAGAAAACACCTAAAAAACGGGTGCCTGTTTTTTTACAGGAGTATGACGCAAAAATAGTGAAAAGCCCCCCCGGCATGCAGCGCATACCGAGGGGATTTTTATCTTTAGAAGTATTGTTATTTACTCGCCGGAGGTGTTTTTCATGATATTCCAAATTAAGCGGTGTAGGGGATATTTTTGTCCCTTCCGGTGTTCTTTTCCCCGCAAATAGGTGGAGTTTATGACAATATCCCTCAGCTCCGATTTATCCACCTCAAGAGGGTTTTGACCAAGTACCACAAAGTCGGCAAATTTACCTTCTGTCAGGCTGCCATGAAGCTCTTCGTCAAAGGTAGTCTTTGCAGCCCATAGGGTATGCATCCGCAGCGCCTCCAGCACAGAAACGCTTTCTGTCGGGTTTGGGTGGTTGCAGCACAGGTAAATGCTCATAATAGGGTTGGGCAGGGTACAGGGGGCATCACTGCCGGCACTGACCAGAATGCCCTTGTCCAGCATGCTGCGCAAAGGAATGATGTTGTCGGTACGGCCTCCCAAGATGCTGCGCAGGTAGGAGTCCGGTTCCTGCTTCCAATCTAAAAAAGCGGGTTGTACAGCAATGGTAATGCCAAGACGTGCAGCCTTTTCTTGCAGCTCCTGGGGAATCAGGTCTGCATGGATAATAATATGACGGTGGTCCTTTCTAGGAGTATCGGCAAGAGCTGCTTCATAAGCATTTAGAGCCTGCTCTACCGCAACATCTCCAATGGCATGCATGGTAATCTGCATTCCTGCGCTATTGGCTTTGATGCAAAAATCATTTACCTGCTCTTGTGTGTAGGCCAAAAAGCCTTTGTTCTGTGGATTGTTGGTATAGCCTTGTGAAAGGGCAGCATCCTCTGAGCCAAAGCAGCCGTCCAGCGCCAAAGAAAAACATCCGCCAATGCGATTCAGCTTGTGTTTTTTTGCTTTTTCTGTATCCATTGTCTGAAAGAAAATGCGGAAACAGCCCGGCAGGCCACGGCTTGCATAGCGCATGGTATCAATATCAATGTCGTTTTTGTAGCCAACGCCCTCTACAGTATGTATGTAGCCTATACCCTGTTCGGCAAGGGTGCCTGCGGCTTTGTACATGCCCGATAAGATGGCCAAAGGAGGCACCTGCTGGGTAATAAAGTTGACACCTTTGTAAAATGCGTTTTGATAAAGCCAACCTGTTTGGGAAGAAAAACCGGGGTCATTGGTAACGTCAGCAGGAAACTGCTGAATAAGTCGGGAGTTGGCAACGGCGGCATGGCCGTCGTATTTTACCATCAGCAGCGGAATATCCACCATTTTGTCTAAATCAGCACGCTCCGGCAAACGCCCTTCTTCTACGGTATGGGCACTGCACCCATACACAGGTAAAAATTTAACCTTGGGGTTGGTGGTTAGATGCACCCTTAAAAGTGCGCCCATTTCATCAAAATTACGGCAGTCACGAACGTCCACCGTAGACTGAAACAGGGCATAGCTTTCAAAATGCATGTGGGTATCGGCAAAAACAGGTACCACACATCCGCCGCCCAAATCTATGGTGGGACAGTGGGCATACCGGTCAGGCACTTGGTCTCCGGTGTACACAATGCGGCCTTTTTCTTCTGCCATAACAGAAAAAATACGGTTTTCCTCCTCACAGGAAAGAAAAGTAGCGTTTGTGAATACAGTCAATGCTGACACCTCCGGATATATAGTTTTTTATTAACAGCATCAGATGCTCTTTGGAAACCTTGTTTTGCCTCAGGAGCCTTGCCAGTAGCAAAAGGATATCTCCTCTAATACAATAAAGCAGGGAGATTTCTGCATAACTCCCACGGAGGACTAGTTATGATCAATGAAGAATCTTTAATTTATAATCAAATAATGGCATACAGCGTTGATGAAGCTATATGGAACATTAGCTACATTAATAATGCTATTTTTAATACACCGCTTAAAAAAGATACCAGGAGTAAGGTTTTTTCTCTCAACGACAGTATGATTGCTATTTTTAGTGAAGCATTTCCCGGCAACAATAAGCTAAATGAGTTGGGCGTCCGCGTACTGATGGATTCTCGCTATTTTGTAGAATTGGTAGAGGGTAATGATTTAAGGCGCACAGCTGCCGAAATCAAAAAAGATTGGAAAGAGAACAATAGCAATGCCGCAAAAATTTTAAATGAACTAAACCCTTACTGGAAATATTTAGAGTTTAACGGTATGCTGGATCAAAGAACGGATATTTTATCACTTTTAACAAGTTATCTTAAAAACAGTTATTATAACCTCTACACAGAGTTGGTTCCTATTTATCGCCGCGTCACATTGGATATTTCCAATTATCTGATAAAGGGCATCCTCATTGTCGATGAACAGCAATAAAGCTAGATGTCATGTAGAATGCGTCATTAAAATAACGCATTCTACATGTGCCGTGCGAGGAAACATGTCTACAGGCTGCACCTTTTGCAGGGTGTAGCCTTTTTCTGCCAGCAGCTTGGCATCACGTGCCATGGTGGCGGGGTTACAGCTAACCATAACAATGCGCTGGGGTGCCATTGCAACAATGGTGTTAAGACCCTGTGCGTCGCAACCTTTTCTGGGTGGATCCAATACTACCACTGAGGGCCGTATACCTTCCCCCTCAAGTTGGACAGCTGCGGCAGAGGCATCAGCACAAAGAAAACGGCTGTTTTTGGTTCCGGCAGCATGGGCATTACGGCGGGCATCCTCCACGGCGCTTTCCACAATTTCTACACCGATGACCTGCCCCACACGGTGTGCCATAGAAAGACCAATGGTGCCTGCGCCACAATAAAAATCCAACAAAATATCTTCCGGGACAAGCTCTGCCATGTCTGCAGCTGTTTGATACAAAAGCTGGGCACCCTGACGGTTTACCTGATAAAAAGACAAAGGAGAGATGGAAACTCCAACATCACAAAGTACATCCTGAATGGCGGCGGAGCCCCAAAGAGTGTGGGTTTGCTTTCCTAAAATAACATTGGTACGGCGGTCGTTAATATTGAGCAAAATAGCAGCAGTACTGGGGCAAATCTCCAGTATGGATTCTATTAAAAGCTGGGGCTTGGGGATGCGGGTGGAGGTAGCAACCAGGCAGACCATCACCTCGCCGGTGGCTTCACCCCAGCGCAGATACAGATGTCGGAACAACCCCTTGCCGGTGGCTTCATCATAAATATCACCGCCTGTCTGGTCGATATAATGACAGACCGTACGTACAATATCGGCAAAAAAAGCCGGCTGCAGGCGGCAGTCGTCTCCCGGAACAACCTCATGGGTGCGGCGGGCGTAAAAGCCGCAGACAGCTTTGCCGTCGGGGCCTTTGGCAATGGGGTACTGTGCTTTGTTGCGGTACCCGTTTTCCATGGGAGAGGGCAGGATTGGCAGCACCGGCATCTGAAAACCACCAATACGCCGAATAGAATCTTCTACCCAGCTTTGTTTGGCGGCAAGCTCGGCCTCATAGCTGATGTGCCGAAGCGAACAGCCACCGCAGCGCTTATACACGGGACAGTCCGGTGTTACACGGCCGGGGCCGGGTTCTACTATTTCTTCAATAATGCCAAAGCAGTAGCTGCTTAGTGCCTTTACAATACGTACTTTCAGCTTGTCTCCCGGAGCAGTCATGGGCACAAAAACAGCAATACCGTTGTAGCGGCCCACACCACTGCCTTCATTGGTAATGGAATCTATGGTAAGCTCTATAATCTGATTCTTTTTTAAATCCATGCGGATGTTATCCTTACCTTTCTTTTGGGCAATACATTCTTACAAGCAGATTGTGAGGTACTGCTGCAGAAGCTTGTCATTGCCACAGTTATCCTATGGGTACAGTATACCATAAAAATCATGGTTTTCCCACTGGCAATACACTTCTTGTAGGATTTTGCAGTGTTGTTAGGAAGGCTTATTTATGGTACAATAGCTGCAAAGCATCTATTGTACGAATAATGCGCAGCTATCCGCCTGCGGCGGTAGCCAAGACGCGCACTTGCACCAATTCGCTTTGCGGATATGGTTGCAATAGCTGCAAAGCACCTATTGTACCAATGATGCGTAGCTATCCGCCTGGGGCGGTAGCCAAGATACGCATTTGCATCAATCCGCTTTGCGTTATGGTGCAATAAAAGCTGTAACTGTATGCAGTAAAATAGTTGCTTTTTAAAATTCACATTTTGTTTGAAATAATCTGCGCATAGAAAGCGTTATAAAGATAGAGTTGGCAGGTGAAATATCGTTGCTGGTGGCATTAGAGAATATTAGTAAAAGTTACGGGAGCGAGCTGATTTTTTCAGGAGTCAGTGCAAAAATTGAAGATAGAGACCGCATAGGTCTGGTGGGCCAAAACGGTGCTGGCAAGACCACCTTACTGAATATTATCTGCGGCACGCTGGAAAATGACGAGGGAACAGTCTCCCGAACGGGAGATTTGTCTATTGGATACCAAAAGCAGAACAGCGGTTTGACGCAAGGCGGTACGATACTGGAAGAAATGCGCAGCGTGTTTGCCGATGTTTTTGAGCTAGAGGCGCAGCTTCGCAATACCGCCGACCAAATGGCACAAAACCCTGAGGATGCCGCTATTGCAGAAGAATATCACCGGCTGGAAGACGCTTTTTTGGCCAGGGACGGATATCATGTGCCGGTAAAGATTAATACGGTGCTTACGGGTATGGGTTTTGCCAGCCACGGCTTTGACAAAATGATCACCAAGCTCAGCGGAGGAGAACAAACCAGACTGGCTATTGCAAAGCTGCTATTAGAAGAGCCTAATCTGCTGATATTGGATGAGCCTACCAACCACCTTGATTTTAAAACTCTGTGCTGGCTGGAGGACTACCTTGGCAGCTATAAAGGGGCCCTGCTTATTGTATCCCATGACCGATACTTTTTGGACAGGCTGTGTGGGCGCATTTGGGAGATGGATCGCGGGGAGCTTACCACCTACAACGGCAACTACACCAAGTATGTCCAGCTGCGGGAGGAGCGCATGACCCGTCAGCACAAGGTGTATGAGGCCCAGCAGGAAGAAATTGCAAAGATGAAGGACTATGTGGCCCGTAACCTTGTAAGAGCCAGCACATCCAACATGGCAAAAAGCCGGCTTAAGGCTTTGGACCGCATGGAGGTGGTGCAGCAGCCAAAAGCTCCGCTGAAACCTCCGGTGATACGGTTGGAATATACCACAGAGCCTGTAAAGGACGTTTTGACTGTGGAGGATTTGGAGGTAGCGGTTGGCGAGGGCGAACGCCGCCGCGTACTGCTTTCTTCTGCCTCGCTGGAGGTGAAAAGAGGCGAAAAAATTGCCATTATCGGCGGCAACGGTGCAGGCAAAACCACTCTGCTGCGTTATATTATGGGAAAACTTCCTCACACCCGCGGCCGCATAGACTGGGGACGCGGCGTAAAACTTTCTTATTATGACCAGGGCAGCGAGTCTTTGGACCCCAATCTTTCGGTGCTGGATACCCTGTGGCAGCATTACCCCAAAAGCTACGAAACACCCCTGCGCAGCATGCTGGGTGCAGTGGGACTCACGGGGGAGGATGTATTTAAGCGGGTAGGCCAGCTCTCCGGCGGAGAGCGTGCACGTCTTAAGCTGGCAGTCATTTGTCTTGCAGGCAGTAATGTACTGCTGCTGGACGAGCCTACCAACCATTTAGATCTGCCCACCAAGGAAGTGCTGGACAAAACATTGGCAGAGTATACCGGTACCATTCTCATGATTTCTCATGACCGCTACCTGCTGGACAGGCTGCCGGATAAAATTATTGAGGTGGATGACGGAAGACTAACCGAATATAAAGGAAAATATTCTGATTATCAGGCTCAGGCGGGGCTGCATACGCAGCTGTCTGGGGAACAAAATCAGGAAAAAAGCCAGGATACCCCCAGCCAAGCAAAAACGAGCTACTATCGTGGCAAGGAAGCACGCCGTGAGGATGCCCGCCGCCGCAAGGAGTATGCCGAGGCAGAAGCCTTGATTGCTACCCTGGAGGAGGAAATTTCAGCCCTACAGGAGCAGATTGCAAAACCCGAAACCGCCGCAGACTATGTATTGCTGCAGGAGCTTTGCGACCAGTGTGAGCAAAAGGAGCAGCAGCTGGGTGAAACCATGGATCGCTGGCTGATGCTTTCGGAACAAATGGCATAAAGGCAAAATCTGCTGACCATACTTTGATAATTGGTGCAGCAAAACCACACGAAGAAATAGATACTTGATTCTTGGCAACCAATCTGACGTCTAACTCCTATGCGGCAGGGCTGCAAACACATCACAATGATAAGAAGGGGGTTCGGAATGAAGCGTCTGGACTTTAACAGCAAATACACCACCATTGCAGTTTACGGCTTTTTGGTGGGAGCTGCTATTTTGCTCTTTGCTGCATTCATTTTTAATTTTTCTACGTTTTGGAATTTTGTTGCAAGCCTGGGTGCTTATTTAAAGCCCTTTGTGTTTGGCTTTTGCTTTGCCTATATTCTCAGTCCGCTGGTACGCTTCTTTGATAAACAGTTAATAAAGCTTCCCAAAATTTCATCCAAGGTTTGCAGGGGCTTTTCTATCTTTTTTGCGTACACTTCGGTGATTGGGTTGTTGGCAGTGTTTTTATTGGTGGTAATTCCGTCTTTGGGCGAGAGCATTGCCCAGATAGTACGCAATATTTCTTACTATTCGGCACAGGCTGAACTGCTGGTGCAAGATTTGGTCAGCATCATCCCCTCCGAATCTTTGCCCAAGGAAATCATGGATTCCATCTCTGCGGTGCTCAACAGCTTCAGCTCCTTTTTGGCCAGCGCCATGCTGCAGATTGTAAGCATTACTACCAGAGTAACCTCCGGCGTTTTGGACCTTATTATGGGCGTTATCATCTCCTTGTATATGCTGGCAAGCAAAGAGACCCTGATTGCCCAGCTCAAGCGCATTCTTTATGCACTGCTGCCCAAGCGCATGGTTGGTGAGCTTATCCATCTGGCACATGACAGCAACGCCAAATTCAGTGGCTTTATTATGGGCAAGTTGGTAGACTCCTTCATCATTGGCTGTTTGTGTGCAGTGGGCATGAAGATATTTAATATGCCTTTTATCGCTTTGGTCAGCCTTATTGTAGGCGTCACCAATATTATTCCGTATTTTGGTCCCTTCATTGGAGCCATACCCGGTATTTTACTGGTTTTCATCGGTGGCACACCCTGGCAGGCGCTGGGCTTTGCCGTCTTTATTCTGGTGCTTCAGCAGTTCGACGGCAATATTCTTGGCCCTGCTATTTTGGGACAGTCCACCGGTCTGGATGCCATGTGGGTCATTTTTGCCATTCTGCTGTTTGGCGGTTTGTATGGCTTTGTTGGTATGGTCATTGGTGTACCCCTGCTGGCAGTCATCTTTGGGCTGATTCATGCCTTTATCAACAACCGCCTCAAGAAAAAGGATATGCCAACCGAGGTTGGCCAGTATGCCTCAGAAGAACATCGCTTATTAAAGTAACAGCCTGCCGGTAAAGCAGGTGAAAAAAGCGGTTTTCCTGCCATTGGCCGGAGAGCCGCTTTTTGGTATTGAAACTCACTTAAAAACTCTTGCAATATTTGGTGAATACTCACAGCATTGCTTATAAAGGATGTGCCATATGGATATCTGCAGCTACCTGTCAAACAGCAAACAAATCAGCCTAAGCAAACAGCAAAGAGAAGCCGTTGGTACTGCCGGAGGAACCACTCTTCTGCTGGCTGTACCGGGGGCGGGCAAAACCACGGTACTTACCGCCCGGATAGCCAACTTGCTGGCAAATTGCTGTGCAAATCCGGAGAGCATTCTTACCCTTACCTTCAACCGGGAATCTGCACGAGATATGGAGGAACGGTGGAACAAACTGTTTGGAGACTTAAATTTGCCAAAGCCATCATTCTCCACCATTCACAGCTTTTGCTACGGGCTGCTTCGGGAGTACGCTTTGCTGCGGGGCACCCAGATGCCTCAGCTGCTGGAGGGAGAGAACGGCGGTAAATCAAAGATACTTTCAGACCTGTACCGTCACAGCACAGGTCAGTTTTTAACCGATGACAAATTAAGCGAGCTGCAAAATGCCATGGGGTACTGTGTCAACATGTGCCTGGATGAGCAGGAAGCAAAGTGCTATGGCAGGGGCATTGAGGGCTTTTGGCCCGTCATGGAAGGCTATACTGCCTACAAACGTCAAAATGGCCTGATGGACTTTGATGATATGCTGCTGTTTGCCTGCACGGCACTGACCCGCAGCCAGCAGCTGCGCAACATGATATCCCAAAGGTATAGCCACATTCTGGTGGACGAAGCCCAGGATACCTCTCGGCTTCAGCATAAGATACTGGAGCTTTTGTGGCGGGACAACCTGTTTATGGTAGGTGATGAGGACCAGAGTATTTACGGCTTTCGCGGAGCATACCCTCAGGGGTTACTGGACTTTTTTCAGCGGTATCCCACAGGAAAGCTGTTAAAGCTGGAATGCAACTACCGCAGCACAGGTGCGCTGGTGGAAAGCTCCGCCAAGCTGATTCAAAACAGCAAGGAGCGTTACCAAAAGGCTGTCACTACTCCCCGTGAGGCCGGTGTGGGTCCGATGCTCCGCTTACGTCTGGACATAGAAGAAGAGTATGAAAAAATAGCAGACTCACTGGAAAATCTGCCCCAGGGCACTACCTGCGCAGTGTTGTACCGAACGACCTTTTCCGGTATTCTGCTGGCGGCCATTCTGCGCCGGCGGGGAATTCCTTTTTTTTCACGAGAAGCCAGACTGGGGTATGCTGCCGATGTTGTGACAAGAGATATCAGCGGCATTTTACGCTTTGCCCATGCACCCGAGGATAAAAGGTTGTTTGGTCAGCTTTACTTTAAGCTGGGCTGTGCCATCAGCAAAGGTGCCGCGGCTCAGGCACAGGAGGAGGGAAGGGGAGACCTGCTTCAGTGGCTGATTGATGAGGGGGACTGGCCGGGAAAAAACACAGGCCGCCTGAGCTATACCCGTCGGATACTGCTGGGCTTGCGCAGCAAAGCTCCCTCCCAGCAGGTGGATGATATTATTAACAAGCTGGAGTATTTGCATACCCTGGAGAGAAAAGGGATGGGAGGATACCCCATCAATGGCTACATCCAAAAACTGGCGGTAATAAAAGGACTTGCCAAGCAAAGTAAAGATACCCACAGTTTTATCCAAAATCTTTTGCATGCAGAAGAGGCCCTGAACAGTCCCGGCAATGCTGCCATAACGCTTTCAACCGTTCATTCGGCAAAGGGGCAGGAGTTTGACAGGGTCATCATTGCCGATGCCCTGGATGGGATATTCCCCCAAAGTGATGCCGTGGAAGGGGGGGCTTTAGGGGATGACCGGCGGATGGAGGAAGAGCTGAGATTGTTTTATACCGCCATGACCCGTGCAAAAGATGCTCTGGAAATTTATGCCCCGGCCACCGGCCTTGGCAGCCGCCTGGATCCCTCTCGCTTTTTGGGTATGCTGTTGGATGAACCCACCGGGCTTATGTCGGGGACACAGGTTTCTCATGCGTATTTTGGCGCAGGACGTATTTTGGAGGTGGATAGAGCTCGCAACCGGGTAGAAGTGGTTTTTCGTACCGCGGGAACAAAAACTTTTACCATGGAAAGTCTTTTGGACCATCGCATTTTTCAGGTTCTATAGTTTCTGCAAATATCGAAATATTAAGATAATTGACGGATACTGAATAATTTGTTAACAATCCCTGACGTTAGCATAAAAACAGTAGCAGTAAAGAGCCGGATGTGGTATACTGCTAAGCAAGAAAAGCCGCACAAAGCCTGGCTTTTAGCAGATAAAGAGGGTGTTCCCATAAAGGGGTAAGCCTCTTAATGCAAAAATAGAAACGGAGTTATTAACGTGAAGAAGCTGAAAAAGAGCAAGGTCCTGAGCTTTTTGGTCCTGGCGCTGGTTGTGGCACTCTATGCCTTTGTAAACTCACCCAACCTGAACCCTCTTTATGCGGAAGGCGCATTTTTTTGGGCAGTGGTTATTACGGCATGTGTCGTACTGTGGTGCTTCTTAACCATAGGTGAAATTTTTGTGCAGCACACTACCCAGGCCGAGGGCGTCCTTTCATTTCCTAAGCTTAAACTACCCAAATCTGCCCTGGCTATCATTATTGTGCCATGGTTGTACGTGGCAGTCATGGTGGTGCTTTCTACCCCTTTGGTCAGCATCAATCAGTACCGTGGACAGTTGGGAGACCCTGAGGTAAAAACCTTCTCCAGCGATATGCAGGTGGTGGATGTTACCAAGCTGCCTATTGTTGACCAGCAGCTGGCTAAAAAGCTAGCAGACAAAAAGCTTGGCGAAAAGCCCTCTCTGGGCAGCCAGGTGGTGCTGGGTACTCCTACCATTCAGCAGGTGGACGGAGAATTGGTATGGGTTGTTCCCCTACATCATTCCGGGTTCTTTAAATGGCTTACCAACATGGAGGGTACTCCCGGTTATGTCAAGGTTTCTGCCACCAATGTCAATGATGTTACCTATGTAGAAGACTACAAAATCAAATATCAGCCCAACTGCTACCTTTTTGACGACTTGCTTCGTCACACTCGTTTCAGCTCTGCTTTATTTGAGGGTATTACCGACTACTCTTTTGAGCTGGATGATACCGGACGCCCCTACTGGGTAGTTACAACCTACAAGAACAACGCAGGATTTGCTCTGTCTGAAGCTACAGGAGCCATTTTGGTAGATGCCGGTACCGGAGAAACCAGCCAATATTCTATTGATACAGTTCCTTCCTGGGTAGACCGCATACAGCCTGAGGATATTCTCATGCAGCAAGTGAACAACAAGGGCGAGTATGTCCATGGTGTATTTAACTTTGCAAACAAAGATAAGTATGAGGCCTCCTATGGTAATGCCATTGTATATAACGGCGGACGTTGCTATCTGTTTACCGGGCTTACTAGCGTAGGCAGTGATGAAAGCGCCATTGGCTTTATGATGATTGATATGGTTACAAAAGAGCCCTATATGTATCAAATGGCAGGTGCTACCGAGTATGCGGCACAACAGTCTGCAGAAGGTAAGGTTCAGCATCTGGGGTACAAGGCGTCCTTCCCGCTGATTATCAATGTATCCGGACAGCCCACCTATTTTATGCCCCTTAAGGATAAGGAAGGTCTGATTAAGCAATACGCAATGGTTTCCGTCACCAACTACTCCATTGTCGGTACCGGAGAGAATGTTAACCAGGCAATTGCCGATTATCAGAGAGGGCTGACCAGTGATGCCTCCGGCAACCTGGATACAGACCTTGAGTCTGCCAAATTTACCGGAACCGTACAGCGTATCGCGGCTGAAATAACCAATAATGATACCAACTATAAGGTTATATTGGAGCAAAAGCCAGGTGTGATTTTTGTGCTGCCTGCAAGCCTTAGCGATCAGCTGGCAGTCACCATGCCCGGAGACCGTATAACGGTAGAATATTTGGACACCGCAACGTCGGTGCTTCGCTGCACAGGCTTTAACAACACCACAATTGGTTAAGAATTAGCTTTATTGTAGTTAGACAGCGGCGCAGGGCGGATAATAAGTACCCGCCCTGCGCTGCATATGTTTTTCTATATAACCCTTAAAAACTTAGTTTTACACCAAAATTAGTTTTATTTTTTTGAAAAGAAAAAAGCTATTGACAAAACATTGATATTTTGATAAAATAATCATCGTCGCTTGGAGTAATGAGCCCTGTGCGGGTGTAGTTCAATGGTAGAATTCCAGCCTTCCAAGCTGGTTACGTGGGTTCGATTCCCATCACCCGCTCCAATTTGCACTTAATGTGACTATTTGCGCCAGTAGCTCAGCCGGATAGAGCAACTGCCTTCTAAGCAGTAGGCCAGGGGTTCGAGTCCCTTCTGGCGCGCCAATTACAACCCTGTCGCGCCAACCAATCATGCTGCGCTAAAAAGCTTGCATTCTTGGAAGGGACTCTCGTCCTAAACAACATGCCACAGGCATGTTGCTTAGACGGACTCGTCTTCTGGCGCGCCAATAACGTTTTCTGCGCATGGATATGCGTTTTATATGGTGGGTATAGCGCAGTTGGTTAGCGCGCCAGATTGTGGCTCTGGAGGTCGTGGATTCGAATTCCACTATCCACCCCATAACAAAACAGGGATCCGGGTAAGAGGTCAGCTCTTGGCCAGGTCCCTGTTCCTATAATGGGCTGTAGCCAAGCGGTAAGGCACGGGACTTTGACTCCCGCATCCCGCTGGTTCGAATCCAGCCAGCCCAACCAAATAAAAAGACTCGTCGTAAGACGAGTCTTTTTATTTGGTATTGCGCACGGTGCAAGTTATCCGTTGGCTGCACTTGCTCAACGCAAAAGAGAAATTCTGATGGTTTCTCTTTCACACTTTCTTTTCCTTCCGAGAGCATAAAAGCCTGCAACATCTATTTTGTCACAGACTCATAAATAGTAAAGACCAGTTGAAAGACTGGTCTTTACTATTTGGTGTCAGCCAAGGTGAGGTTTTCCGCTTTTTACGGTTGCTCAACGTGCAAAAATGAGCCTGTGAGGAGAATCACAGTGCTTAATACCAAGACATAAAAAGATATCAAACAACTTCTTTCCACGGGTGTCAACTACCCTAAGGCGATGGTTGATGATATCTTTTATGAAATAATATGCCACAAGGAACAAGTGGTGTCGATTGCTGCAGCATATTGCACTGTTGGCCTTTCTGTCTCTGGCGGCAAAAAATTATTTATTTTCTTTAGCAAATCATACATTCATTTTAGAGGATAGCCTGCACAATTTGAGCTATACTATTTTTGAATGTATTTGGAAGGAAGGCCGAAATGAGTAATCATTTAATAAATGAAACAAGCCCATATTTGCTGCAGCATAGTGAAAATCCGGTGGACTGGTACCCCTGGTGCGAGGAAGCTTTTGCCAGAGCTAAGGCAGAGGACAAACCGGTTTTTCTCAGCATTGGCTACAGCACCTGCCACTGGTGCCATGTGATGGCTCATGAGAGCTTTGAAAATAAGGATATTGCCCACCTGCTTAATTCGTATTTTATCTCCATTAAGGTGGATAAGGAGGAAAGACCTGACATCGACAGTATTTATATGTCGGTGTGCCAGGCCTTTACCGGCAGCGGCGGCTGGCCTACCAGCATTTTTATGACACCGGACCAAAAACCTTTTTTTGCAGGAACTTACTTTCCAATCATAGCTCGCTATGGTTCAATTGGCTTTAAAGAACTGCTTTACGCCATTCATCAAAAATGGCTCAATGATCGCACCTTGTTATTGTCCTCAGCGGAGGAGGTGCTTGGTTTGTTAAGGGAGCAGCCCTCTGCCGGTGAGCCCAACAGATTGCTGCTAAAAAAAGCTGTTGAAATTTATAAGGCCAGCTACGATAAAGAGTATGGTGGGTTTGGAAATGCACCAAAGTTCCCAAGCCCTCATAACCTGCTTTTTCTTTTGCAGCAGTATGAAAAAAGCAAGAATAGCCAATGCCTTGAAATGGCAGAGCATACTCTGGTGCAAATGTACCGGGGTGGGATTTTTGACCACATCGGCTATGGGTTTTGCCGTTATTCCACTGATAAATATTATCTTGCCCCCCATTTTGAAAAGATGCTGTATGACAATGCCCTGCTGATGCTGGCTTATTGCAAAGCCTGTGAAGTAACAGAAAAGGCTTTTTATCGGGAGGTTGCAGAAAAGATTGCAGCTTACCTGCTCCAAGAAATGACCTCAGGTCAGGGCGGATTTTATAGCGCACAGGATGCGGACAGCGATGGTGAGGAGGGAAAATATTACCTCCTTGCCCCATGGGAGATTTGCAACCTTTTGGGCAAAGAAACGGGTGAAGAGTTTAACCGCTACTATGATATTACAGAGCAGGGTAACTTTGAAGGAAAAAGTATACCCAACCTACTGCAAAGCGACCCGTTAAATACGAGATTTGAAAAATATCTGCCTGCCGTCTATGAATACCGCAAGCAACGAAATCGCCTGCATCTGGATGACAAAATTCTTACCTCATGGAATGCATTGATGATAGCAGCCCTGTGCCAGCTTTACCGCATTAGTAAAAAGCCAAAATATTTGCAGGCTGCAAAAAATGCTCAGCAGTTTATAAACGAGCAGTTATGCAAAAAAGATACACTATATGTTAGTTTTCGCAATGGCCGCAAAGGAGAAAAAGGTTTTTTGGACGATTATGCAAACGTCATTTATGCACAGCTGGCTCTTTATGATGCAACATTGGAGAAAGACTATTTACAAAGGGCTGAAGAGCTTTGCCAAAAAGCAATTGCAGATTTTTACGATGTCCGGCAAGGCGGTTTTTTCCTGTACGGGAAGGAGCATGAACAGCTGATTTTACAGCCCAAGGAAACCTATGATGGTGCCATGCCCAGCGGAAATTCTGTAATGGCCTATAACCTTGTTCGACTGACTGCACTGATTCAGGACAAAAAGCTGGAAGATATTTTAAAACAGCAATTGGCTTATCTAGCCGCCCAGGCACAGCAGTATCCTGCTGGATACGCTATGTTTTTACTGGCTTTGTCTGATTTTCTTGATGCTCCGCCGCAAATTACAGTTGTACTGGCTGACAAGGAGGATAAAAACGAGCTGCCCCTTGCCATCCCTTTGAGCAGTACGGTAAATGTGCTTTATCAGCCTACTGAAAATTACCCCTTAAAAGAGGATAAAACCACCTTTTATCTTTGCCATCATCAGACCTGTATGCCCCCTACTCACGACTTGGACAGCTTGAAAAAACCATCTGGGCTATATTAACTCATCAAAAAATAAGTCGCACAATCAATCCTTACTATCCTGAAAATAAGAGAATAAACAAAGGCAAAGACGGGGTCCAAATGGGAGCCGTCTTTGCCTTTGTAAAAGCTTTGCTAAATCTGGCCAATAATAGACGCTTCGCATGGCTCTTTGTTTTTAGATCCAAACAGATAGACTGCTAAAGTCCCACACAAAACTGCCCCAAGCAAAAAAGGCAATTGCAGGCTTAGTCCCCAGTGCTCTATTACGGCAATCAGCACAGAGCATACGCCGCTGCCTGCCAAAGCACCAATGGCGTTGCACAAAGCGGCTATGGCAAAGCTGCTGCTGCGGTTATCCTCTTGGGTGGTTGCCACCTGCAGCTGCAAAAAGCCCACAGTAATGCCCGCAAAGGGTAACGCACTCCAAATGGCCGCCAGAGGGTAAAGCCAGCTGAAGTTACTGCTTCGCAGGCAGGCCCACATCAGACCACATACTGCGTACAAAGCAACACAAATTCTGATTACGCTGGTCCAACCAATACGAATTGCTAATTTTCCGGATAACGGTGTGCATAGGGCACGGAGTATATTCCCCGCCGAAATCCAGATGAGCAGCTGAACAAAGCTGACCTGCATCACTCGTACCTGATATAGTGAAGCGTAGTTGCCAATGAGCATGGTTAAAAAGCACCACACCATATTTAGAATAGCTACACGCTGAAAGGGCTTGTGCTGCCATGCTGCCAGCAGGCTACCTGACGAGCTACTGGCCGACTTTGCTTTTTGGGGCTTGGGCAGCCGCAACAGTGTCACAATACTTATGCCCAGCAAAAACGCCTGTATTAAGCCTGCTGCCGCAAAAGAGAGCTTTTCGGTTCCCTGTTTACTGCCACTGGACAAAATTAAATTTATTGAAATAAAAGCGCCGCAATAAGCAAGCATAAAGCACATTTCTCTCAGTGCGTAATAGTTGGCAGACGCAGATTTGTTTACCTGATTTACCATCCATGTTGTTTGAGCAGGTGTGCAGATTTGAAATGCAGATACCGCACAAAAATAAAGTACCACAGCGGCAACACGACCAATCTGCCACGGCAAAAGCACAGTAAAATAAGCCATAGGCAGCAGCACACGCCAAGCAACATTTGTACCATAAAGAAATGCTGCCGGGCGTGATGCCCGCCGATATAGCTTGTCTCCAAAAACCTGTAGAAAAGGCAGCGTTGCCGGTAGGCCAACAATAATATTGGCAAGGGTGAGGGGCAATTGATAGTAGCTGGTAAGCCCTGCTGCCACCGTTCCTGCGCTTGCCCAAAAGGCCGCCATGCTGAGCATATTATCCCACAAAAAGCATTTTGCAATTTTTTGCATACTTTACCCTTTACTCCTCACTCAAAAAACATCCCATTGGTGTAGGCATCCATAAATATACTGCTGGTGGAAAGGTCAATGGTTTTTGCATGACGGGCAATGTAGTGTGCTTGTTTAGCGGCATCCTTTTGAAGAAGCAGCATGGCCGCACCACAAAGAGACGCATTGCCCAGTACTGTGGTTGCCTGCTGCAGTTGGGGAGGAAAAAGCCCGATAAAAGCGGCGTTGGTAATATCCAGATAACTTCCAAAGCCGCCTGCTATGTAAAAGGTTTGTATTTGATGATAGGTTAGACCCGCTTGCTGTACCAACGTGGAAATACCGGCACAGATGGCGCTTTTTGCCAGCTGCACCATGCGAACATCCTGCTGGGTAAGCACTACAGGGTCAGAAATGACTGTGCTGCCATCCTTCAAAAAACCGGTGCTGTCCATCTGCTCTGTTTGCAAAAGGCAGGCTAATGCATCTATGACACCACTGCCGCAAATGCCCCGTGGGGTAGTATCGCCAAGAATATGTGCCTGTAGGGTGCCGGTTTGAGGGTCTATTTTAACATGGTCTATTGCCCCTGTTTTGCCGCCCATACCCATGGACAACCCTGCGCCTTCAAAGGCAGGCCCTGCAGCAGTGGAACAGCACAACAGCTGATTCTGGTGCCATAGTGCAACCTCTCCGTTGGTACCAATATCCGCCAGCAGGGCGGTATCAGGGTGGTTGCACAGGTCACTGGCAAGGAGCGCCGTAGTAATATCCCCACCCACAAAGGCAGAAATGCAGGGAGGAAGATACACCATCGCCTTGGGGCACGGCAGCTGCAGGGTGGCAGCGGGGATATTCTCACCAAACAGACGGTCTGCCGCAAAGGGAGCGGCTGCAAGACAGGTGGGGTCATGACGTGTCAGCAGGTACAGCATGGCGGTGTTGCCGGTAATGACCAACGCATCTACCGCCTCTGTGGGGATATTGGGCTTTACGCACAACTCCTGTATCAGCGCAGAAACGCCCCGGCGGATGCAGTCTGCCAGAGCTTCTGCCTTGCCGCTGTCCGACATGGCTTGCTCAATGCGGGAGATGACATCCGCCCCGTAGCTTGCTTGAGGGTTGGGTGCAGCAGCCTGTGCCAAAAGCCCGTCTTTGCCGTAAAGTTGGGCAGCAAGAGTGGTGGTACCGATATCTACTGCAATGCCATACTCCCCAAAGACAGGGTCGGGGTCAAAGTGGGGCATGATGCCTGCACCCTGAATCTGGCTTTTTTCAGTTTTGGGCAGCGTTATGGTGCAATCCCCCAAAACAGTGCAGCAGCAGGCAAGACGCCAGCCGGCTGCAACCTCTTCCTGGGTCAGGTGGCAAAGCTCTGCCTGACTTAGGGGTGATAAAGCCCCCTGGGCAATTATACGGCACTTGCCGCAGCGCCCCATTCCGGCACAGGGCATGTCAGGCAGGTGAGAAAGGTTGGGCGCATATGCCGCAAATACATCCGACAGACGTGTTCCCAGAGTGGCAGAAAAGGTCTTTTGCTCGATGGTGATGTTGCAATCTGTCATGATGGAATCATCCTTACCATGAATTATAGCTTATAAAAATAGGCGCCAAAATAGGTAACGGTATTTTGCCCGTTACAATACTTCATGCCGCAGGCCTCTGCCAGCTGCGATACGGCAATGCCGTAGGTTTCCAGGCTGGACATGGCCTGTCCGGGATGGCGGCAGGGTTGGTTTTGGCACTTGGCACAGCTTTCACAGACACGGCATCCCCCTGCCCCCAGATGAAGCACCTTGGCAAAGGGTATCTTTGCAAATTCTTCTGAGATTTGCTGCGCCAGCTGGTTGTGCCGCAGCCCTGCTTCCATCATACCCTCAAAGTCGTAGCTGTCTTCCAGCTTGCCGATGGTCTGGTACACCATGGCGCCGTCAAAGCTTTGTGCCTCTTCTATCAAAGCATCAATATCTCCCGCATCGGGTGGGCACATCCAGCATTTGCCATAATTGCCGCAGGCATTGCTTTCACATAGTCTGCGAAAGCCGCGGTCAAATACAATTTCTTCTGTTTTTATTACTGTACAGTGATATGCCCCAAGGGACAAAGCGGTGTTACATAAGGATTGCAAGTTCATGATACAACCTCATCAATAAAGGGCTATATATGATAATATTCATCTACCGCTGCAAAAAAAGCATTGATATTTTTCCAGGGAGACAGCGGTGGAATATCACAACCGGAGGAAATGACAAAGTTTGGATATTGACAGCACTCATTCATAATTCTTAATGTTTCTTCTCTAATAGATTCCGGCGTGCCCTGGCGAAATTGTCCGGCGGGGTCTACATTACCCATGGCAATCATATCTGATGGAATATGTGTCATCATTTCTGCCATATTGATGGCATTGCCAAAATGGTAAGCAGCCGAACCGGTTTCTAAAATAGAATCGATCATCTGAATGGTGCAGTTGCCACAGTTATGATAAATCACAATAAAATGATCATCCTGCACTGCGTCTACAATACGCTTGACATAGGGACCGGAAAATTCAGCAGAAAGGGACGGCGACAGCAGGCCGGCAACCGGCTCAGCAATGACAACGCCATGGGCTCCTGCATCTTTGTAAGCCTGACAATAAGCAATTAAGAACTGTGTGACCTTGTCCAGCAGTATATGCATCATATCGGGCTCTTCATAACAATATACCATACTTTCGGTTACGTCAACAAGGCGTGCTGTCAGGGAGAATGGACCAATGACACCGGCAAGGACAGGCCTGTCGGAAATTTGCTCCGCAGCCATGCGAATGGCTTCAATGTAGATGCCTGTGCGGCAGGCACCAACAGCAGGTATTTGCAGCTCTCTGGCCTCATCCTCACTTGAAATGATACTGCCTGTAACAGTGGGAACCTCATCATCCGATACCCGGATAGGGCAGCCGAAACACTCTGCTTCCACTGAAAGATCCATTAAACTGACAGATGCTGCAGCTCTTGTATGCTGTGCAATGAGCAGCATGCCGCGAGCCTGGGCTTCGCTGCTGGATATCAGGTCGCGTACACTCATTCCCATCCACTGGATGGCAGGAAAAGAAAGAACAGGGAGAGCTTTTTTGATATGTGCCTGACGCATTTCGTCAAGCCATAGCCGCATATTCCGTTTCATGGAAACAACCCTTTCAATACTAAAATAAAGCTACAGGCTTACACAATATTGTACGGCAACATCAGCACAGCTGGCTGCGTCGGGAGTGTAGCTGTCGGCACCAATCTGCTCGCAGAAGTTTTGGGTAACGGGAGCGCCTCCCACCATAATCTTTACCTGGTTGCGGATGCCGGCCTTTTTGGTTGCCTCTACCACTTCCTGCATCACACCCATGGTGGTGGTGAGCAGGGCAGAGCAGCAAATAATCTGGCAATTTTCGTTCTGTGCTGTTTCTACAAATTTTTCGGGAGGAACATCGGTGCCAAGGTCTATGACTTCAAGGCCCTTGCCCTCCAGCATCATCTTTACCAGGTTTTTGCCAATGTCGTGTAGGTCCCCCTTAACGGTACCAAGGCATACTTTGCCCGCTGCCTCAACGCCGCTTTCTGCCAGCAGAGGTTTTAACAAAGCAGCACCCATATTCATGGCTCGAGCTGCTACCAAAACCTCAGGTACAAACACTTCGTTGTTCTTAAACTTTTCTCCAATGATTCCCATGCCGGACAAAAGCCCTTCTTGCAAAATAGTTTTAACATCAATACCATCGTCGATGGCCTGCTGCACCAGCTCTTTTACAATTTTGGCCTTACCTTTTTGCAGGTTTTCAGAAATTTCTGTTAAAATACTCATGTTATTGAACCTCCCATAAGCTGTTGTCATAAAACTCGAACGCACGATCCATTGGTTCCTGTGTTACTAACAGCATACAACACTATTGAGTTGTTTCTCTTGCAGTTTTTTGTACAGTTTGGTAATTTTATGCTCTATTAACAATAATACCAAAACATAGCAAAACAATAGGTTTTAACCAGCTTTTACATCATAGTGCACTACCTTAAAAAACACTATTTTTATCTCGGTGCTTGCAGAGTTTTATTTAGTTTGGTACTATTTTGTTAAGCGGTGTGTGTGTACTAAAACCGAAAGGACGGGTACCATGGAAGATAAACAAAGCTTTGACCTAAAGCTGGCACAGGAATGTGCCAAGGCTTTTTGGGGGTCTACTAATTTAGGGTGCGTTATTTCGGACAAAAAGGGGCTTGTATTTAAGGAATACGGCTACGGCTGCCAAAGCTGCCAACTTTGTGGTGTATTGGAAAAAAATAAAGAAAACTGTATGCAGGCGCAGCTTTACGGCATGACCGAGGCGGAGCGCTTTGGCGGAAAGTATATTTATTACTGCCCCGTGGGGCTTACCTGCTTTGTTTCCCCCATTTTGGGTGAGGTAACAAGCGAGGCTAAAATTACTGTGGGCCCTTTTTTAATGGTGGATCGGCAGGATTATATCGACTGTGAACTGGGAGAATTGCAAGGATTTACGCAGGCAAAAGCAGATGTTGTTCAAGCTGTTTTACAAAACATTCCAACGGTTTCTACCAAGCGTGTGCAGCAGCTTTCTACACTTCTGTTTATGTCGGTAGGGTTTTTAAACAACGTATGGGCAGCCAGTCAGCTGCAAAGCCAGCAGGAAGCCGGCGCTATCCAAGGGCAAATCAATAGTTATATTACCCATCTAAAAAGCAATGAGAAAGAAGCCTATCCCTTTGACAAGGAAAAGGCTTTGCTGCGCAGTATTGCCAAGGTAGAAAAAGAAGAAGCACATCGTCTGCTTAACGAGCTGCTGGGACATATCTTATTTTCCTGCGGTGCAAACTTTCTACTAATGAAGGACAGGCTGTATGAGCTTTTGATTTTAATGGGGCGCGCAGCAGTGGATGCAGGTGCCGATGCACAATTGATTCTGCGAGAAACTGCCCGGCAAAAGCAAGCATTGGCCACTATGGAGGATGTGGAATCGCTCTGTTTGTGGTTGGCGCAGCAAATGAACACTATGATGGACAGTGTATTTCAATTTGCCGATGCCCGCCATGCCAATGCTATTCATCGGTGCGTGCAGTATATTGAGGCAAACTACTACGAAAAAATCACTTTGGAGGAGATGGCACAGATTGTGTATCTATCGCCTTCCTACCTTAGCCGTGTGTTTGCCAAAGAAACCGGGGAATCTTTCAATACCTATCTCAACACGGTACGTATTCAAAAAAGCAAGGCACTTTTGCTCCATGAGGACTTACGACTGACGGATATTGCAGGGGCAGTGGGTTTTGAAGATCAAAGCTATTTTACCAAGGTGTTTAAGCGCATGGTGGGGGTAACACCCAATAAGTATCGAGGCATGCTAAAAGAAAAAGTTGAAAAGTAAAACCATGACCGCGGGGGAAACAAGCCCCGCGGTCATGGCTTTTTAAGGACTATAGTAATTGCGGTTTTAAATTTTGATTCATGCTTATATTTATGAATTGGTTACTATATTTATAATCTCATCGGCCTCTGCTTTATTGGCAGCCGAGGTCATCATTAAAATACCACGACTTCCAAACTTATTTTTAAAACGTCTTATATTTTTAGCTGAAACTAGTGCATATACACTTTTACCAGCATTAAGTGCCTTTTCATAGATGAAGTCCCACTGCTCATCGCCCCCATCACAATTACCTGCTCCGGGAGTCCATTGTAAGGCGCTTAGCTCTTTTAATGATAAGATTGAATCAAGATGTTTTAATGCATCCGGACCGTCAAGATGATAAAGGCTGTTATCAAGCCATTCAGTCTGTTCTTGTAAAAAAGGAAGGACAAAGGTATCAAACATATCTCTTCCAATCATTGCAGACATATCACATTGCAATTTGGCAGTACGACCAGCACCTAAAAGTTGAAAAGGGCCATAATTGCAAAATCCATCTGCTTCCTTAACTAACTTATAATGCATATCATAAACCTTAAACCAACATTCCTGAACTTCTTTACTCAATCGGATGATGTCATCCTCGCAATCAAACATATTGATCAGCAGATTTTGAGTATCAAAAAGAGATGCCAGAACATCCAGATGTTCGCACAAATCAGGAATGCCCACTTTAAAACGTCCTTGGGCATATTGTAAAGATTTTTGAGTTGTTTTAAGGCTCCAGTCTAACCAGGGATTATTCTCAGGCAAGGAAATAGTACAACACTCAGGATCATCAAATATGTGCTGATACCATATAGTATCTTTGGCAAAAATGGGGTTACAACCTAAAAAAACAGCCAGACTTGCAACGCCAAGATTGGCAAACATTCTAGGGTACGTATCTCCAATATAATATTGGTTTTGAAATGCTTTTTCGTTGCGAGCAATGATTTGATCAAAATTTGTCCAATAATCAGTGAAATCGGTTGTTTCATTGATGTATTCTTGTTTAGTTACAGAATAATTTCCGGAGGATGAACCAACCCACTTATCATTTTCAAAATCTTTGGCATGGCTACTTAGGGGAGCCTGGATAATTAACAAAGGACCATCAGAGTTTTCTTGATGCCACCATTGATGAAAACGATGCTTTTTATAATCCCAATCTATATTGTATAGGTTATTCATAATATAGTACCATCCTTATGTATGCGAAAAAACGATCAACCTTTAACGGCACCACTTGTAAGGCCGGAGATGATTTGTTCTTGGAAGAGGATATAGGCAATGATGCTTGGAATAATGCTGAGAACGATGGCTGCAAACATAGACACATAGTCAACGGAAAATTGGTTTGTAAAGAATTTAATACCAAGCTGAACAGTGCGAACCTTTGGGGAGGATGTAAGAAGCATAGCGTAGACATATTCATTCCAACAAGTAATAAACTGAAATGTGCCGGCAGTGACTATTCCGGTTCTGGAAAGAGGGAATATGATAGCTGTAAATCTACGATAGAAGGAACAGCCGTCGATAATAGCTGCTTCCTCCATATCAATTGGAATCGTGTCCATAAAACCACGGATAATAAATGTAGAAATAGGAAGTCCGATGGCAGTGTAAACTAAAATCAAACCAAGATGAGTATCGGTTAGCTTAAGTGATGTCATCATTTTAAAATAAGGCACCATTAATGCATATAAAGGAACAAGGATACCAGCTGCAAACAGTGTAAAAATTAGTTCGCGCCCTTTAAACCGAAAGCGAGAAATGCAGTAGGATATCATGCATGCTACGATAATGTTTGTAGCAGTGGCAACAACAGAGATAATAACAGAGTTTCCATATAAAGAAAATATTTTAGAGGTTTTAATGGCATTTACATAGTTTTGCCATTGCCACACAGCCGGCAATGAAAATGGGTTTGCAATAAACTCTGCATTGGTTTTAAATGAACTGATAAACAGCCATATCAAAGGGAATAAAGTATAGACTAAGAATATTAATAAGAATATCCATTTTAAAACATTTAATAGTATGGCCTTAGGTGTACCCTTATGCTTCATGCTTTATGCCTCCTTTGGTGATAACAGTTTACGAGTAAGCGTAATAACAACAGTGCCCACAATGATTAGGACAACACCTGCTGCGGCAGATAATCCATAGGCATTGTTTTTCATCTCTTGATACAAATAGATTACCAGCACTGAAGTTTTGTTTGCGGGTCCTCCTCCGGTTAGAGTAAATACCTGCTCGAACTGGCGAAGTCCGTAAACCATTGCTAAGGTGATACAGGTCATCATTGAGGTGCGCATAAGCGGGATGGTGATTCGTAAGGCAGATTGTATTTTGGTTGCACCATCTATTTCAGCCGCTTCATAATAAGATTCTGGAATAGTAATGATATCAGCAAGCATAATGACCATATAATAGCCAAGATAAAGTAACCAGTAGATGAGCACAGCAGGAAAGGCTGTTTTGACATCGCCTAACCAGTTGCGGCACAGGTGATCTAAGCCCAAAACCTTGAGCAGCCCGTTGAGAACGCCGTACTCACTGTTATAAATAGAGGACCATAGCATGGCCAAAGCGACGCCAGAAATTACTTGAGGCAAAAAGTAAATTGTACGGAGAGCTTTCCAGCCTTTTGGTTTACTGGCTAAAATAAGTGCTGCAAGGGCTGCCATAGGAACTTGAATAAACCCAGCGCATAAGGCCCAAATGATGTTATTTTTAATAGACAGCTTAAAAATTGGGTCGGAAAAAAGGATTTTATAATTATTGAATGCAACAAATTTTGGTGCAGACATACCATTCCATTTTGTAAAACTGGTCGCAACGACGGAAATAACAGGATAAATAAAAAATACTGTAAAAATAACCAATGCAGGAATTAAAAATAAAACAATTCCTATTTTATCTTTTTTAGAAACCTTCAAGTTGCAGCCTCCTTGCAAATTACTTTGTGCAACAGAGGTGCGACGGAGAACAATCCACCGCACCTCTGTTATTTCTAAAACAAGTTAGGATTTGTCTAATGCAGTTTGCAGTCTTGCAATGTATTCTTCAGGGGTAGCTTCTCCGGTAACCAGAGCGGACAGTGCCATGGGCTGCTCATTGACAACGGTTAGGGGCATTGTAGCATCAAAGTGGTTGATAAATGCAGGGGCTTTGTCAAGCAGGGCCAATGTTTCTTTCAGCATGGGAGAAATCTCGTCGCCAAGATCTGTAGTGATGTGGAAAAGTGAGCCGGAGGAAACAGAGAGACGCTTAATGTTCTCAGGTTTGGTTAAGAAGCGAACCCACTCAAAAATAGCGTTTTCTCTATCTTTATCATCGGTTTTGGCAGCGGCAAAATATGCCAGGGTTGCACCTATAACAGATCCGGGTTCACCTTTTCCGCCGGTGTATTGAGGAATTACAGTAACACTTGTATTTTCGGACAAGCCAGGAATACCTTCACTTGCCAAACGTCCAAAGTACCAGGTGCCGTTTGCAAGGATGGCAGTATCGCCGTTTAGATAGTGGCCTCCAGCAACAGAAGCGGTGGCACCAACAGCATCAGAGGTAGTATACTTACTATACAAAGTTTGCATAATCTTTGCTGCCTCTACCCAAGCGGGATCACTAAAGTCAGCTTTTTCAATAATATCCGGTCCGCCAATGGCTGTAATGATGTAAGAGAACCATAGCTGGGAAGTCCATGCGTTTGCAGCGGTCATCTGAGAGGTAGGAGCAATTCCTGCAGCAACCATTTTATCAAACATGACAAACATCTCATCAAAAGTCTTGGGGAACTCATCGTAGCCAACCTTTTTAAGAAGATCTTTGTTGTACATAAATACGGTTACGGCCTTCTCATAAGGAACAACCTTAGTTTTTCCATCAGAACCTGTAATTCCATCAAAGATACCGGGGGTAAACCCTGCCTTATAGCTTTCTTCCAAAAGCGGGGTGAAGTCCATCAATTTGTCAGACTCAATAAAGGCATTCATATCAACCTGGTCCAGGGTGAAAAAGTCAGGAAAGGACCCTGCAACAACGCTAGTGCGGATTTTATCACGATAATCGTCATAGTTGGGGGATTCTTCAATAACAACTTTTATTTTGCCGGCATTGGCTGTGTTAAATTCTTCTACTAACTCAGCAATGACAGGTGCCTTAGAGTCGGTACCAACCCAAATGCAGGGCCACTTAATAACTTGTTCTTTTGCGGGTGAGGATGATGCAGTAGAGTCTGCGTTGCCCTGTGATGTGGGTGTAGAAGCAGTAGATCCACTGGAACAACCAGTAAAAGCTGCTATCATTGCAATTGCGATAACCAGCGACATAAACCTGTAAAACCTTTTCATGGGAAGCCTCCTAATCTCTTTTTTATTTTTTTGCCAAATGGCAAGAGTCCCTAATAACACTTTGGAGATACTAGACACAGCTTAGAATTTGCTGAAAGGGGAGTGAAAGAAAGCACTTGCTCTGCAGCAGCAATCAAAGCAGAATCACCTTTGACCAGTGTTGTTTTATTACTGCCACAGGCAATTTCTACACTGCCACATACAACAATAACCACTGCAAAACGGTCATCCTTACAGTACTCTTGATATTTTTCTACAGTTAAAAGCTTTGCTTCAAAACAGTTTGTCTGCTCGCTGGTTACCAAGGTGCAAGATGCGTCTTGGTCAGTAGATAAACGATATCTTTGAGTAACTTCCTGTGGTGTATAGGGGGTATAGTCAAAAATATCCAGAACTTCACTGAGTTCAAGCCCCATAAAGCGTGCTTGGGGTGGGAAAAGATGTCCTTTTACCGGTTCAAATTCGCACCGTACAACCCAGTCAGAAGGCTCCATCATTTCTATCATTAAGACACCTTCGCCAATGGCATGGGGTAGCCCGGCTGGAATAATCCAAAAGTCACCCTTAGAAACAGGAATTTTACAAAAACAACTATGTATGGCCTGTAAATTCTGAGAAGAAATCCATTCACTCCACTGAGCGCGTGTGGGTGGCTTTTGAAAACCCAGCCATATGTAAGGGTCAACATCTTTTCTAATATCAAGGATATAGTAACACTCCAATTTTCCCCAAGGAGAACCGAGCAGCCGTAAGGCATCGGCTCTGGATGGATGGGCCTGCAAAGGAAGTCTTACCGCACTATCTAAGAATTTTAGCAAAAAGCCAGTGTTACATCCAACGGCTTTTACATGTTGCTCCCCCAGATAATAAATGGGGTCTTGCTGTAAAATGTCCGTGAGCAGTCGTCCGTCAATGGAAGAAGAGAGGCCTTCATTTTTTATTGGCTCCATACCTTCATTGGCTGCAAATACGGTGGAGGCAATCCATTCTTCCGGGGTAAAGCCATCATCTGGGTTGAGCCTGCCGTGGAGCTTATCTATACCTGCACCACCAGGATACGCTCTTCTGACTCTGTTTTCTGCAAATTTTACAATACTATCGCTCATCAATGTCCTCCAAAAGGCTACATGCTTTGATACAGCCATGTGTGATGTGATAGGTAGCTATTTCAAATTCTTTCATGGTAAGAGTGGTATCAATTAATAAATCAGGAACTGTGAATTGAAAAGATTGAGCTGTGCCTGTGGGTTCAAAGAATCGAACAATCCATCCGTTTGCACATTCGCTTGGCTTAAATACTGTCATAAGAACAGAGGGGTTATTTGCTATTTGGCATAATGGGATGGGGGCATTTCCATTGCCATCAGGAAAAAACGATAGCAAGAAAGGTTTTTCATTATGCGACTGTGCAATTCTGTTCAACGTCTTTTTGCTCTTTTCAAAGGTATCCATATAGAACCAAAACCGGAAGGTTCGTTCACCTTGATCCATTCTTGGTACATCGCGATAATCCATACATGATAGAATTTGTGGTGCCGGAGAAGGGTGGGCAGCGTAGGCGGGAGACCGCAAAAGTGTAAGGCGAAGCTCATTCTTATCTGCGCTAAATCCATAACTGCCTTCATTAATAGCGGAAAATGTATATTCCCCATCATCCAAAGAAGTCCATTGCTGACAAAAAAGCTCGCGTCCATCGTTGCAGAAAACTTCTGAGCCATATGAGGTTTGAGCCGTACACACACAGTTTTCCTCAAAGGCTGTGGGAATAACTAATTTCAGCATGCGGTCTTTTTCGGCCCAGTTCACCGTCACTTCCAACTCAATTTCAGTGGAATGTTTGGGCAGCTTATAGGTGAGTAACAAAACAGAGTCGTGATACTCCATCACAGCTTCAATGACGGTTCTGACATCGCCATCCTCCACTACACGAATAGGAGCGACGGGCTGAGTGGTGTTAGCTAATGTTGTTGCACGTTCTGACGATACTAGTTTGAATTCGCCTATTTTTTGTGTAAAGCTTAAATCAAATGCTGCCCAAGAATCAACTGTATCCATAAAGACACAGGGGCAAAATGAGTTTTTACTTAAAATCTGCCTGCCATTGACAAAGCAGCTTTCTACCAGACCGGTGAGAGTACTAATGGTAACTGTAAGCTTGCTGTTAGAAAAGTAAATATAATCTCCTTGCGCAACGATGGTTGGTTTGGGTTTGCCAAAGGGCATACGCGGTGCTTCTTCAAACACGTACTCACTTTCTTTGGATGAATCTGGCTGCAAAAACTGATTGGCCAAATCTGTCATACTGATGCCCAT
>JAEYXR010000088.1 GCA_023431215.1 Bacillota bacterium | reverse complement strand
TGCGGGTTTAGCTCATCTGGTAGAGCGCCACCTTGCCAAGGTGGAGGTAGCGAGTTCGAGCCTCGTAACCCGCTCCATCAAAAGACATCCTATGGGATGTCTTTTTTGTTTTATCCGGTTATCTCTTCATTTTCTTCTGACGCTTTTGCACCTTAGTTCTATCAGTCAAAGAAGAATTCCCGCTTAGGTCCTTTTTTATACCCATAACGGTATGATAAGCTTGGTTTATGAGCAAAGAATATTACTGTAGTCGTTATCTGCAACAAGGCTCCCCAAACTTAACTGTTTGGGGAGCCTTGTTGCATTGGGTGCTAAAAGCTATGCTTTATTTCATCTAAGAAGCTTGGGGAACCGCCCAAGATTGAATAAGACCTTGCAAATCATCATAATCAAACCCGATGCTAAAGCTATGCTCCTGGCTTGGCAGTGTGCCCCGGGGAAATGTAATCTCCAAATTATCTGGAAACAGGGCGATATATTCCGGCTTCAGCGCACTCTGCATCTCTTTCAACAACGCCTCATCTGTAATTCGAGACAGGCTAAGTAGCTTTTTTTGTGGGTTCTCCTTTGGTAAATTGAATAGGTCCCAACTATTCATTAACTCTCCTGTTTCTCTGTTAAAAACCGCTCCCAGACGAATCTCCTGTGCCATACGTCCCCCTATGGGAAGGGTTACCGAGGTAAGAAAGCATATTATGTCCTCATTAGAGGCTGTTGGCATAATATCCTGGCTTACCAAAAGGCCGCTGAATGGTTTGCCACTGCTTTTACAGCTTACATACTCCTCATAAGCTTTGTTTAATTCAACCTCAATATCATAAAGCAGTCCCTGTTCTTTGTAATAACCTTGAATTGCTTTTTGTGCAGTGTTGCATAAATCATCAAGGCTTTCAACCCCACCCACATAAAAATCAGCCGGGCCTGCTGTATCATGAATGGTCAAAAGGGTCGTGCCGTCTGAAAGTTTATAAATACTCCTACCAAAAAGCTCGGGTCTCCACAAATCTGCACTTTGTCCGTCGGCAAAAGTAACCGCTTTTTCTTGAATCAGTGTTAACGTCTCTTCCCTTTGAGGATTGGCAAAACAGCCCGTCAATAAAACAAAGCAGCACAGCAAGAGAACGGATTTTTCTTTTACTTTCATTCACCAAGCCTCCATTCTTATAAGTGAAACAGATGGGCATAGTATATCACGGTATGCCGTATGGGGTCAAAATTGAAAAATCAGCCCAAGCCAGTATCTTATTAATAAATAGCTCAGGGCACCCTCTCCGACAAGGGAGGATACCCTGTTGCTCTAATCAAATTAAGTATGTAAGGTATTGGTATTGCCCGTTAAAACGGCCGCTACCTGCTCCTTGGACAGTTGCCCCAAAGGGAGAATGGGTTGAGGGTTTGAATCATAGGGTGCTATTTGCTTTTCAAACCAGGCAACGTTACGCCAGGCTCCGCTTTTGTAACCCGTATTGTAATGGATACCCGCCGGATGAAAGCCCATGGCAGCATGGAGCTTTTCACTCTTTTCGTTGGGCACGGTGACAACGCCATATACCGTTTTAACCCCTTGCAGTTTCAAAAGATCCATCAAAGCTCTATACAGTTTTTTGCCGGCCCCCTTTGAAACAAAGGACGGATCCAGATAAATGGAAAGCTCTGCATTCCATTGGTACGCCTCCCGTTCCTTCTGTCTGTGGGCATAAGCATAGCCCATTACTCTGCCTGCTTCTTCCCAAACCAAAAAAGGATATACTGCCAAAATCCCCCCTATTCTATGGGCAAATTCCTGTACAGTTGGTAAGTTATATTCAAAGGTAATAGCGGTATCAATATACTGCTCATAAATTTTCAGCAGTGCCGGGCTGTCGTCTACTGTGGCCAGTCGAATCATCGTTTTTATATCCTTTCAAGTAAAGTACTAATTTACGCTAGGGCAACATCTTATCATTCACAGCTTGCTCTATAAGCGTTGCCTTATTTGCATATTCCTTGTTGTTTTTTATAAGAATACTCGGCAAGCCACAAAGGCCGGCGGTTGCAAAGGCCATCAACGCTCTGGTAGAACGTTGAAGCCAGCGTTGCCAAGTACACTGTATTTTTGCTTTATCTGACAGTAAATTTGCTGATGCAATACAACACTTAGCGTTGTGGGGTATCACCCTAAAATCTCAGTCTCATATCGTACCATACCGCTCCACCATGAACGGATTTTGATACTCCCTCATTGACAAAACCAAATTTTGCGTAATAGTGAACCAGTTCTTGTTTGCAGGTAAGGATGCAGCCTTTTCTTCCCTGCTTTTTAGCGTCTTGAATCACCCTTTTTATCACCATTTCTGCACAACCCCGGCGGCGGTACTCCGGAATAGTGTTTACTCCAAAAATAGCCTGCCATGCCCCCTTTGGGCAGTGCAGCTGTGCATGTTCAAACATCTCATCCCCTATGGTTGGTTCATTGGTAACCATGCCATTGATAAATCCAACCAGCTTTCCTTCATCCTCCAGCAACCAAAAATGGTTCGGGTATACTCTCAGGCGCTCTTCAAAATCCTTTACTGTGGCAGCCTCAGCAGGAGGAAAGCACAGGGATTCTACTGTAGCAATGGCCTGCAGGTCTGATCGGTTTGCTGTCCTTATCTTCATCTATCCAAATTCCTCTCGGGTTTTACAGTGCTTACGCAATAGGATGCTTTGCACTTATTCAGGCTTTATCCTTCTTCCTTTTTCATTAAAGTTTTGCTTTAGGGCTGCTTCGGTAGGAAAAATGGAAATGACCAAGCAAACCACCTGCAAAGCGCACAAAACGCCCCCCACGGTGCCTACTGTATCATCTTCTCCCCTACCCAAAGTAAACAGCATAACAACAGCCGATACCGCCAGCATGGGCCACCCTATGGCACGCCAAAGCTTTCCGCAGTAATGATGGGCAAACAGCCATGTTTCCTTGTTTTTCATAGACATGGCCGTTCGGTAGCCAAAAACAGCATTGATGTTTTTAGGTGGATTTTTTAAAAACAACGTACCAAAAGCAATCATTGTCAGTGGAATCAACAATTCCATCATAAACATAAAAATCCAAAAGCCCATTTGCATCACCCTCATTCATCTTGCTTGGGCTTTGCTGCCCCTAAAACGTTCTATTGGTATTATAAAGCCCACTGAAAGCAAAGTAAATTAACATTTTGACAAAAATATTGTCGCCGGCGCAATAAACAAAGAAAAAACAGCCACCTATATCATGGAAGGAATGTACTTTTTTTCTAGGTTGTGCTATGTTTATATTAGAAAAGTGTAATAATTTGCTATTTTGGTCGTTATATAATATGAAAACATAAGCACCCCATGTATAAAGGAGGTTTTATAATATGAAGAAACTACGGCACAAACTTTATTCTCTGGTAATGGCAGCTGCACTGGTGTTGCAGCTGGCGCCTGCCACCGCCTTTGCTGCTACCCCAGGAACCGGCAGCTTGCTCACCATAGAATCAACAACAATTAACGCAGCTACACCTGCTAAGTCTGGCACTAGCGGGTATGATACCTTTGTGATCAATATGCCTGCCTCTTTACCCGACAGCAGCTACACCTGCACCTTAAACAATTTTGATATTGAAAAGGACTCGTTGTTTATTGTAGACAGTGCAACCCCTGCCCCTACCATGAGCACAAGCTACGACAGTGCTGCAAGTCAATACAAAATAACCGTAACCAAGGGTGGCCAAACCCTTGCCATCAATTTTACTTCTCCCATATTGCCAAGCGGTGCAGACCAGGCAGCCTGTATTGCCAAAATTAACAGCCGAAGCAGCATCATTGCTTCCACTGCAGCGGACACCTACATTACCCCCTGGGTCAGCAATATAACCGTTACCGGTGCAGCCTCTGTCACCCAAAACCATACCGGGCCTGAGCTTTCTGTGGTTGCAGGACGCTATGATAATCCCACAACCGCACCTGCCTACCAATGGTACTCCAAGGCATCCGGCGCAAGTCAGGGTACCGCCATTTCGGGTGCCACAAGCGCCAGCTACAGTGTCCCTACCACCGCCACTTTTACCAACACAGAGTTTTACTGTGTGGTATCCTCTTCCGGTAAGACCGCAACTTCCAACTCGGTGAAGATTACAGTAGCTGCTCCCGCCTGCACCTATACCGCTTCGGTTACTTCACTAATCGGTCCTGACCCCGGTGCCTCTTCCCTGACTGTGGACATAAACAATCTAACCACAGGCGCTGCAGATGTTAAAAGCACTCTGACAGTATCTGAATCCGGCACCTGCAACATTGCCGACCATACCAATCACGGCTATTCTGCAGCCTGGAGCGTTACACCCAATGACGGTGGTGTCACCGTAGCCTCCGACGGAAAGCTAACCATTGATAAATCCAAAATCAATGCTGCCTCCAAGGAATACACCATTACCACCACCGCCAGCCGCACAGTACCCGACGGCACAACACCTGTCTCTGCATCTGTTACTTTAACCCTCACACGCAGCGACTGTGAAAAAACCATCAGCGGCCTGGCACAAAAAGCAGGCTCCAGCCCCGCCACCACCATTGTGGCTACAGACTCCACCCCCAACACCTATGAGTATCCTTTGGATGTTACCTATTCCGGTGTTTGTTATGACTCCACCCACACCGACGCCGCCAATCATGGCCTTTCCTCCATTGTCTGGAAGGTAACCAACAGTGATGATACCGCTTTGGAAAGCGGTTCCGGCATCTCGGTGGCTGCAAAAAGCGGTGATACTACCACCGGTGTTTTGTCATTAGATAAAACCAAACTGCCCACCTCCCCCCGCAGTATTAAAATTACTGCAACAGCAGGCGGCGTTAGCCATTTTTGGACTGTGACCTTAAGCCGCCAGCGCACCGACTGCACCAAAGTGGTCGGCAACCTTACCCAAAAGGCAGGCTCCAGCCCTGCTACTAAAATTGAGACCACCCCCAGCAGTCCCACCACCTATGAGTACCCCTTGGATGTCACCCTTTCCGGCGATTGTTTTGCCGGACACGGCACCGATACCGCCGACGGACACGGGCACCCCATTGCGTGGAAAGTAACCAACAGTGACGGCAGTGCTCTGGAAAGCGGCTCCGGTATTTCTGTTGCCGCCAAGTCTGGAGATTCCTCCGTTGGTGTGCTGACACTGACAAAGGATAAGTTGCCCACCATCCCCCGTTCTGTCAAAATTACTGCTTCTGCAGACGGCAAGAGCTATTCCTGGACTGTGGCCATAAGCCGCCAACGCACCGACTGCACCAAGGTAGTTACCGGAATTAATCAAAAACCCGGTACCAAGCCAACCCTTAACGTTACCACCAGCGGCAGCAGCGGTACGGCCACCTTTGAGTATGCCGTAGAATGTACTCTAAGCGGTGAATGCTTTGCAGGCCACACCCCCGACACTCCCGCGGGCCATCACCGCACCATTGCCTGGTATGTCACCAGCGAAGACGGAAAGGCTTTAAGCAGCAGCTCCGGTATTACCATTGCCCCCAAGAGCAGCGACAGCACCGTTGGTGTTTTGTCTCTTGACCGCTCCAAAATTTCTCGTACCGCTAAGGTTTTAAAGATTACTGCTACTGTTGATGGCAAAAGCCATTCCTGGACAATTACTGTTAAGCGTACCGGCAGCAGCGGTTCTTCCGGTGGAACCAATTCCTACGACGATTGGGATGACTTTGAGGATGAGATTGATTCTGCCAAAACAGGCTCTACCATCTCCATCAACACCGGCAGCGATACCGATATGCCCGCTACCACTCTGGATAGTATTCGTGGCATCAACAAAACCCTTTCTATCCGCATCCCCGGGGGTTATACCTGGACCGTAAACGGCAAGAGTGTTAAGAAGATTCCTGCTTACCAAATTTATATCCCGCTGGGTGTGGAGGAAATTAGCAATTCCAAAATTTCCAAGCTGGCAAAGCAAAATGATATTGTCATTTTAGACTTTGACAATGAGGGCACTTTCTATGCTGATATGAAGCTGACTTCCCCCTTGGGAAGCGCCTATGCCAATAAAACCGTATATTTATATAAATATAACGAGTCAACCGGCACCCTCAGCTTTAAAGCAAGTGTAAAGGCGGATGATAGCGGCAGAGCCACCTTTAACTTCACCTCTGCCTCTACCTATGTCATCACCTCCAAGGCAGTCAACAGCGGCGATGGAGCTACTGTGACACCCCCCTCCAGCAGCTCTACCTGGGTGCCGCCTTCCAGCAGTTCCTCCTCTGTTTCCAGCAGCTCCTCCAGCTCATCTTCCAGCTCGGAACCTGAAAGCAGCGAATCCGAGTCTGTATCCTCCAAGCCTACCATAGCCGAGCCTGATTCTACCCCGGAGTCCAAGCCTGAAGAAACCAGCAAAAAGAAGATTCCCATTCTAGTCCCTATATTGCTCATCGTCATTGCCGTGGTTGTTCTGGCTGTAGTGCTGTTGTCTCGGGGTGGTTTTGGCAAGCGGTATGATGACTAAAAATATTGAATGAAATAAGTTTACAGATGTTAACAGATCGTTGGTTGTAATTTAAAATTTACTATGTTATGATGTAAAACAGAATCTGTGCTTGTAACAAATGTTACCAGCAACAAACAAAGGAAGCCTCTGGCTTCCTTTGTTTATCCCCGTAAGCTTGATTGTAAAAAGGAGATGTGCTCTTTGGCAGACCCAAAACAAACTGATCTTGGAACCGGAAGCGTTACAAAGCTGGTGTTTAAGCTAGCATTGCCTGCGGTTACGGCGCAGGTAATCAACCTGCTGTACAACATTGTCGACCGTATTTATATAGGCAATATGCCCGGAGTTGGCGATGTGGCGCTCACCGGTGTTGGTGTAACCTTCCCCATCATCATGATTATTTCAGCTTTTTCGGCATTTGTAGGCATGGGCGGTGCCCCTCTGGCCGCCATCCGCATGGGTGCCGGTGACAATGAGGGTGCCGAGCGTATCCTTGGCAATGGTGTTCTCATGCTTGGTGTCATTTCTGTCACCTTGACACTTTTATTCTCTCTCTTTAAAGACCCGCTGCTGATGGCCTTTGGCGCCAGCGAAAACACCCTGCCTTACGGCAGTGCCTATTTGGGAATTTACCTGCTGGGTACCATTTTTGTGCAGTTTGCGCTGGGGCTAAATACCTTCATCAGTGCACAGGGCTTTGCCACAACCGCCATGCTGTCTGTACTCATTGGCGCTGTCACCAATATTGTACTGGACCCCATTCTTATTTTTGGGTTTAACATGGGTGTAAGCGGTGCTGCCACAGCCACCGTTATTTCTCAGGCTTTTTCTGCTATCTGGGTTGTGCGGTTTCTTTCCTCTTCCAAGTCTATTCTGCGTATTCGCTGGAAATCGCTCCACTTTGACCGTAAGCTGGCCATGTCCATGGCGGCACTGGGCGTGTCCCCCTTTGTAATGCAGGCAACAGAAAGTGCCTTACAGATTATATTAAACTCCGGTTTGCAGCGTTACGGTGGAGACATGTATGTTGGCACCATGACCATCTGTCTCAGTATCCTCCAGCTTATTATCATGCCTGCTCAGGGCTTTTCTCAAGGTGCTCAGCCCATCATCAGCTACAATTACGGCGCCAATAAGCCCCAGCGCGTGCGCAAGGCCTTTGGTGTTATGCTGACGTTTTCTCTCTCCTTTAGCTGCCTGGGCTGGGCCGCATGTCAGTTTTTCCCCCACATTTTAGCCCGAATTTTCACACCCAAAGCCGAGCTGATTGAGCTGACTGCACAGGTGCTGCCAATCTTTATGTTTGGTATCTTTATGTTTGGATGCCAAATGGCATGCCAAAGCACCTTCTTGGCTTTGGGGCAGGCAAAGGTATCGCTGTTTATTGCTCTTCTGCGTAAAATTATCCTACTCATTCCTTTGGCCATTTTGCTTCCGATGCGGTTTGGTGTTTTAGGTATTTATTATTCTGAGCCAATTGCTGATATTGTAGCTGCAACCACTACCATCATCCTGTTTGCCTGCTCTATCCGCAAAATACTGTCCACAGAAATTTCCTGAATCACCGGCAAGGCAGAGCCCCAGCGTTGATACGCCGGCCGCCTCTCATCACATAATCTACCACATAATTCATTTCATACAGCCAAAGACCCAAAGCCGATGATGCGGCTTTGGGTCTTTTTGCTGCGACTTCACAGAAAACAACTCAAAAAAACCGTTATTTTTTAATATGTATCAACAAGAGGTAGATTATTTTTAATTTCAATTATTAATTTATTTTTAAGGAAAACGCCCATTTGTTGTACTTTAGCACAATAACACTATATTTATTAAAATTATTTCTTGTGCTGCTGTATCAAAAATTGTCAGATAAGTTTTGACAATATTTTAGCAAATTATATAGTATAATAGTTAAAATTTTATTTATTGTTGACAAATATCTTCTGTGGTGCTAGTGTTATAACAGTAATAGATATTGTGTTGATACACTCAATGTTTACTCCTGTTTTTGGGCCACATTTTGTATTCAGTACGATATTGACAGAAAAGGTATGAATACACTTAAGAAAGGATATAGAGTTATGAAACAAGCCGATTTGTTACAAATGTGCAAGGTTGTCCGGGAAGATATTGTAACCATGGTACACAAGGCAGGTTCTGGTCATCCGGGCGGTTCTCTTTCTGCTGTGGAGCTGGTGGTTGGCCTTTACATGGGCGGTATCATCAAAGTTGACCCCAAAAATCCCGATTGGGATGAGCGCGACCGTTTTATTCTTTCCAAAGGCCATATAGGCCCCGTTTTTTACAGCACCCTGGCCAGAATGGGCTTTTTCCCTCTTGAAACTATGGATACTCTGCGCCAGTTGGGCAGCATTTTGCAGGGGCATCCCCATGCTTCCATCCTCCCCGGATTCGATTGCTCCAGCGGTTCTTTGGGACAGGGCTTATCTATTGCCAACGGACTGGGTCTTTCTTTTAAAAGACAGGGTCTGCCCAACCGGGTATACTGCCTGATGGGTGACGGTGAACTGCAGGAAGGCCAGATTTGGGAGGCGGTCATGACCGCTGCCCAGCATAAGCTGGATAACGTTTGTGCCATTGTAGACCGTAACTATGTTCAGCTGGACGGCACCGTAGAGGAGATTAAGGATATTGGCGACGTTGCCGCCAAGTGGCACCAGTTTGGCTGGAACGTCATAGAAATTGACGGTCACGACATAGAGCAGGTGCTTTCGGCTTATCACATGGCTGCCCGTTACAAAGGGAAGCCCACTGTGCTGGTGGCTCACACCGTAAAAGGCAAGGGCGTCTCTTATATGGAAAATGAATGTTCCTGGCATGGTCTGGCTCCCGATGCAGCACAGCTGGAGCAGGCCCTGGCAGAAATCAGAGCTTAAGAGAGAAAGGAGAATGTGAACATGAAGAACTACACAATGATTCCTACTCGTGACGGATATGGCAAGGCACTGCTGAAGCTGGCTGCCGAAAACGATAAGATTATGGTGCTGGACGCCGACGTGGCAAAGTCCACCCGCACCAACTGGATTAAAGATAAGTTTCCCCAAAACTTTTTGGATATGGGTATTTCTGAGCAGGATATGGTGGGTACCGCCGCCGGTCTTGCCTTGGGCGGCATGATTCCCTTCGCCACCACCTATTGTGTATTTTTGGCAGGCCGCGCCTGGGATCAAATCCGCACCACCGTGTGCTACAATAAGCTTAACGTCAAGCTTGCCGGTGCACACGCCGGTATTTCCGTAGGCCCTGACGGTGCAACCCACCAGTCTTTGGAGGATGTAGCACTGATGCGAGTATTACCCAACATGCGGGTTATTGTCCCTTGTGATTCTATTGAAACTGAGAAGGCCACTTTAGCAATGGCCGCCGTGAATGGCCCCTGCTTTATCCGCTTTGGTCGTGAGGCTGTGCCGGTTATCACCGACGAAAGCACACCCTTTGAAATTGGAAAAGCCAATGTACTCCGGGAAGGCAGCGACGCTGTGGTAATTGCCAACGGCGCCATGGTATGCGAGGCTTTGGAGGCTGCAGACGTTTTGGCTGCAGAAGGTATTGAGGTGGCTGTTGTCAATATGCATACTGTCAAGCCCTTGGATGGTGCCTGCATTGAAAAAATGGTAGCCTCCTGCGGTGCTGTGGTTACCGCCGAGGAACACCAGATTACCGGTGGACTGGGCGGAGCCGTTGCCGAGTATATGGCGCTTCACTGCCCCGCCCCTATGGAGCAGGTAGCTGTCAAGGATACCTTTGGAGAATCGGGCAAGCCGGATGAGCTGATGGAAAAATATGGCCTTACCGACGCTGACATTGTAAAGGCAGTACGCAAGGTGCTGACCCGCAAAAAATAAAAACATAGTAAAAGCGGCTGCATAAGCAGCCGCTTTTATTTTGGTTATTACACAATAATACTTGAATTTCTCTTTGCAAATCTCACCGCATTGTCTATGTAGAAAAAGCCACAATACTGACTAAAAATCAGTGATGTGGCTTTTTTACTGTTCTCTTTTTACTGTCTTATCGACAATAAACCAAGCACAGGTTATTTTGCCTGCAAAGGCTGATGCAACCAAAAGATCTCATTGAAAATTTCTTTTGATGTATCGCACTTCCGGCGCATTATCATACATACTGATGCGTTTCTCACCATCCACGGCAAAGCCGCACTTTTCATAAAACCGTCTGGCACGGCTATTTTGTTCAAACACCCACAAATAAGCACTGCTAAAACCGCCTTGGGTAATCTCTTCCATTGCCTGCTCCATCATGGCTTTGCCCACACCACTGCCCCAGCTAAAAGGCAACGAATGAACCGCCACAATTTCGGCACTCTCCGGCAGCTCCTCCCCCGAACACCAAAATAGCAGCCCACAGGGCTTGTTGTCTAAAGTAGAGATCAAAAATCTACCCTTGCCGCCTTCCAGCACATCGGTCAGTAATTTAAGGCAGGTATTATAATCGGTATGCTTTTTCAGTGTTTCCACTGTTAAAATCTCTGCAAATGCGTGGCTCCAAGACTCCGTCAAAATACAGGTAAGGTGGTCTGCATCCTGCAAATCAGCCCTGCGCACCACCACATTTTGCTGTTGATTTTTCATCCTATCACCAAGCCCAGCATGCCAAATAGTCCGTAAGATAAAACGCCCATAATCACTCCGCTGATTAAAACGCCCAGAGAAATTGCCACCAAAGAAGGAATGAGGCGCAGACGCAGCGCTGTGGCAATCAGGGAACCTGTCCATGCACCTGTTCCGGGTAGGGGAATGGCCACAAACAGACATAGCCCCAACAGCTCGTATTTTCCAATGCTCAACGCTTTTTCATCTGCTTTGTTGATGATTTTTTGAAAAAAGTCTCCTCCCACCCTGTGTTTGGCAAGAAACATCAGCAGCTTTTTGGCAAACATAATGAGAAACGGCACAGGCAGTAAATTGCCCAGTACACAAATGATATAGACTTCCCAAAATGGAAGCTCCATTGCTGCGCCAATGGGCATGCCGCCTCGCAGCTCCACAATAGGCATCATAGAAATAATAAATAAGTACAAATATTTGTTGGCAATTAAGCCTGACAAAAAACCTGTCATGTATTGTTTTACCTGCCTTATAAAAAGTCTTACTGCCGAAAAAACACACGTACGCCGCTTATACTGCAGCGCTGAATAAGAAGCAATTTTTACCCTCTTATTCTCTGCCGGTTTTGGACAGCGCTTATAATAGATACAACGCTATTTATTATACGATTATTTATGAGTTAATACAAGGAAGAGCCGTCAAAAAGAGCTTTCAGTCCTAACTTTAAGTTAGTGTTAACACTCTTTAAGTCCGAGCGCCAAATTATTTGTAAATTAATTATGAAGCCTATTGACTTCTGGTGGAAAAGTTGTAAAATAATAATCGTTAGCACTCCAAGTGTTCGAGTGCTAAATCTCAGGAGGTGAGTACCTTGGAACTGGACGCCAGAAAACTAAAAATACTGTCTGTCATTGTAGAGACATATCTGGAAACCGGCGAGCCAGTAGGCTCCAAGCTCATCGCATATTTATTGGGTGGGCAGGTTTCTCCCGCAACGGTTCGCAATGATATGGCCGTACTGTTTGACCTGGGCTTGCTGGAACAACCCCACACCTCTGCCGGGCGTATTCCCTCTCATTTGGGACTACGGTTGTATGTCGACCGGCTGATGTATGTGCATCCGCTGACTACCCAGGAAAAACGGCAAATTGAAGCTCTGTTCAACTTCCGCAATCCCGACCCCGACAGGCTGCTGGAGGATGCTGCAAAAGCATTGGCTTCTTACTCCGGCTGTGCCGCCATCTCTACTACTTTAACCCGCAGTAGTTTGTATGTCAAACGCATTGAGATCATCCCCGCCACCGAGCGCACCGCCGTTATTTTGCTCATTTGCAGCAATGGTATGATTAAAAATAAAGTGTGCCGGGTAGATTTTACCCTTACACCCAAAATTGTAGAGTTTTTTACCAGCTTTGCCAACGGCAGACTGGCAGGACGAGGACTTTCAGAAATTTCCTCCACCTTTATTCACTCCATGGCACTTTCCATGGACGAGTACACCGAAATTTTCACCCCACTTCTTTCGGCTATCTTTGACCTGTGCCGTGAAGCCAACGACGGTCAGATTTACCGCAGCGGTACCTCCAATCTGTTGGAATATGAAGAGCTGCGGCGGATTGCCAACCAGCTGTTTCGGGTCATCAATTCCCGGGACGGTGTGATGGATATGATAGACCGTGATAAAAAAGGCACTACCGTGTGCATCGGGCGGGAAAACCAGCGCATAGAGCTGGCGGACTCCTCGGTAATCATTACAAAATATAAAATAGGCGATGACAGCGTAGGCGCCATCGGTCTTATTGGACCCATTCGTCTGGACTACGCCCGGCTCATCCCCCATCTGGAGTATTTTTCCCAGATGCTTGGCAAACTACTCAGCGATACACTGGACGAGCAATCACCGTAACAATTACCATGGCGGGTCTGCTTTCTTTTGGACGGCAAACCCCACAATAAGGAGGAAGCGATTTGTCATCCAAACAAAATAAGGACGCACAAAACCAAAATCCTGAGGAAGTATTGGAAAAAGATCAGGTACTCGAAAATGAAACTACCCCCGATGAAAAAGAGCTCCCGGCAGGAGAAAACGAAGTAACCGAAAACACTGCGGAAGCAGACCAAACAGCAAAGCTGCAGCAGGAGCTGGCAGATGCCAACGACCGTTACGTACGGCTGGTGGCAGAGTATGACAACTACCGCAAGCGCACTGCCCGCGAAAAGGATTCTATTTACCCTGACGCTGTGGCAAATACCCTGAAAGAAATTTTACCTGTACTGGATAACTTTGAGCGTGCTTTGGAAGCACCCTGCTCTGACGAAGAGTTTAAAAAGGGTATGACCATGATTCACGAAGGACTGGTAAGCGTTCTTACCAGACTTGGTGTAGAGCCTATTGGCGTAGTGGGAGAAGAATTTGACCCTAATCGACACAATGCTGTTATGCATGTTGATGATGAAAGCCTTGGCAAAAATGTGGTAGCTCAGATTTTTCAAAAGGGATACCGCATTGGTGATAAAATTTTACGTTACGCCATGGTACAGCAGGCAAATTAAGATTCATAAAAAAGTTTCAACTCTTTTTATGAATCGGCCATGTGGGCGTTTCGCCGTCCACGGCCTTTCAATCTTAATGCGCCGGCCAGGCCAATGCGCAATGTTTAAAACTGTTTGCAACAGTTTCAATTAATTTGTTAACCCATAAGTTCATATAAAAGTATAGTATAGAGCGCCGCCTGAGCGGCAGATTGGAGAGTTATTATGGCAAAGATTATTGGTATCGACCTCGGCACCACCAACTCCTGCGTGGCTGTCATGGAAGGCGGCGAAACTGTCGTCATCCCCAACCCCGAAGGTGCAAGAACCACCCCTTCTGTGGTTGCTTTTAAAGATAACGAAAGAATGGTTGGCCAGGTTGCAAAACGCCAGGCTATTACCAACCCCGAAAAGACCATCTCCTCTATTAAGCGTCAGATGGGTACCAACTACAAAGTAGACATAGATAGCAAGAGCTACACTCCTCAGGAAATTTCTGCCATGATTCTGCAAAAGCTAAAGAGCGATGCAGAGGCTTACCTGGGCGAAAAGGTTTACGAGGCTGTTATCACCGTTCCTGCATACTTTACCGATGCTCAGCGTCAGGCCACCAAGGATGCCGGTAAAATTGCCGGTTTGGAAGTAAAGCGTATCATCAACGAGCCCACCGCTGCTGCTTTGGCATACGGTATTGACAAAGAAAACGACCAGAAGATTATGGTATACGATCTGGGCGGCGGCACCTTCGACGTATCCATCATTGAGATGGGCGACGGCGTTCAAGAGGTTCTGGCCACTGCCGGTAACAACCGTCTGGGCGGCGACGACTTTGACGACCGTCTGGTAAACTACCTGGCCGATGACTTTATGAAGAACAACGGCATTGACCTGCGCAAGGATAAAATGGCTGCACAGCGTCTGCGTGAAGCTGCCGAAAAGGCAAAGTGCGAGTTGTCCGGAGTCACCAGTGCTCAAATCAGCCTGCCCTTCATCACCGCTGATGCCACCGGCCCCAAGCATCTGGACATGACCATTACCCGTGCAAAGTTCAACGAGCTGACTGCCGACCTGGTTGAAAAAACCATGGCTCCCGTTCGTCAGGCTCTGTCCGACTCCGGCCTGCAGCCCTCTGCCATTGACAAAGTTCTGTTGGTTGGTGGTTCCACCCGTATTCCTGCTGTTCAGGATGCCGTTAAGAGCTTTATGGGCAAAGAACCCTTTAAGGGCATCAACCCCGATGAGTGCGTAGCCATGGGTGCTGCCATTCAGGGCGGTGTTCTCACCGGTGATGTCAAGGGCCTGCTGCTGCTGGACGTTACTCCCCTATCTTTGGGTATTGAAACTCTGGGCGGCGTTATGACCAAGATCATTGAGCGCAACACCACCATCCCTACCAAGAAGAGCCAGGTGTTCTCTACCGCTGCCGACGGCCAGACCTCTGTTGAGGTTAAGGTACTGCAGGGCGAGCGTGAAATGGCTGCCGACAACAAGCTGTTGGGCAACTTCCAGCTTTCCGGTATTCCTGCTGCTCCCCGCGGTGTTCCCCAGATTGAGGTTTCCTTTGACATTGACGCCAACGGTATTGTTCACGTTACCGCCAAGGACCTGGGCACCGGTAAGGAGCAGAACATCACCATCACTTCTTCCACCAACATGAGCAAGGACGATGTTGAGGCTGCTGTTAAGCAGGCTGAGCAGTTTGCCGCAGAAGATAAAAAGCGCCGCGAGGACATAGACACCCGCAACGCTGCCGACCAAATGGTCTATCAAACCGAAAAAACCATGGCAGACCTGGGCGATAAGATTGAGCCTGCCGACAAGAGCGACCTGGAGCATAAGCTTGGCGCACTGAAGGAAGCCCTGAAGGGTACCGACGGCGCCGCCATCAAAGCTCGCCAGGAAGAGCTGCAAAAAGCCTTCTATGAGGTTTCCGGCAAGGTATACCAGAAGGTACAACAGGAGCAGCCTCAGGAAGGTGCACCCAACACTCCTCCTCAGGACGATGTTGTAGATGCCGATTACCGCGAGGTTGACGAAAACAACGGCTAATATTACAATAGAAGCACTGCGCCCTCGGGCGTACGGGGTTGGGCAGGGTAGAAAATTCTATCCTGCCAACCTTTGTGAATGAGAATAAAGAAGCCTATCTGCATATATTGCTTCATGGGCTGTATCAGATAGATTTCTAAGTTAGGGTGATTTGAATTGGCAGACAAACGAGACTTTTACGAGGTCCTTGGCGTTGCCAAAGGATGCTCCGATGATGATTTAAAAAAGGCTTACCGTAAACTGGCCAAAAAGTACCACCCCGACCTCAACCCCGGGGACAAAGCGGCGGAAGCAAGCTTTAAAGAGGTAAATGAGGCATACGAGGTACTATCGGACAAAGAAAAACGTCAGCGCTACGACCAGTTTGGCCACGCCGGTGTAGATCCCAACTTTGGGGCAGGCGGCGGGGCAGGCGGCTTTGGCGGCGGCTTTGGCGACTTTAGCGATATTTTTGGCGATATTTTTGGCGGCGGTTTTGGCTTTGGAGGCTCCACCCGCACCCGTGACCCCAACGCACCCACCCGGGGCAACGACGTAGGGGTATCTATGACTCTGGATTTTATGGAGGCTGTAAAAGGCTGCAAGCGTGAGGTAAACTACCAGCGTTTGGAAAACTGTGACAAATGCGGTGGCAGCGGTGCCAAGGAAGGCACCACTGCCGAAACCTGCCCGGTCTGTCGTGGCACTGGTCAGGAGCGTGTTACCCGCTCCAGCCCCTTTGGGCGTATCCAGACCGTACAAACCTGCAGCCGCTGCGGCGGCCGCGGCAAGGTCATTAAGGAAAACTGTCCCAAGTGCGGCGGCCGCGGCCGTGTCCGCGTGGGCCGCAAACTGGAGGTCAATGTGCCTGCCGGTATAGATGACGGCCAGACCTTTGTGGTGCGCGGCCAGGGCGACCAGGGGCAAAACGGCGGCCCCGCCGGTGACCTGCATATTACCGTCAGCGTACGTCCCGACCCCTTGTTTGAGCGTGACGGCTTTGACATATGGTGCGAAATCCCCATTACCTATACCCAGGCAGTGCTGGGCGATGAAATTGTTGTGCCTACCGTAGACGGCAAGGTAAAATATACCGTCCCCGAAGGTACCCAGAATGCCACGGTATTCCGCCTGCGTGATAAAGGTGTTAACTCCGTCAGCGGACGTGGTCGGGGTGACCAGTATGTCCGTGTGGTCATCGAGGTACCAAAGGGCTTAAGCCGTACCCAAAAGGATAAGCTTAAGGAGTTTGAAAACAGCCTAAGCGAAAAGAATTATAACAAGCGTCAAGGCTTTTTTGATAAACTGAAAGAAGCCTTTGAGAAATAAGCAATATAAAAAGCGGTATTTGTGTAAAACACAAATACCGCTTTTTCGCTTTTATGGCTTAACCTTTAAACTGATATTCCGCTTTGTTTTGACGGCGGCCGGGACGGGTAGCATTTCCGTAAGAAGTCGCCTGCTCGTTAATCACGGTCAAAAACTTGGCGTCACCGCCTACTGCCAGCTGCGCATGGGCAATACGGGGGTCAAAATACAGGCTGTCGCCTTTTTCCAAAATCAGCTCATGCTCTCCCAGCAGTACTTTGACGGTGCCTTCCAGCACATAATTAAACTCCTGCCCGCTGTGGCAGAAAAATTCCGGCTTACCCTCAATAGGTGCCAAATGTACAATCATGGGCTCCATCTCTCTATCCACATAATTGGCGGCTAAAGAGGTAAACTGATAACCGGTATACCGTTCTACCATAACGCCGCTGCCGCCCTTTACCAAAGTGTAAGAGCGCATTTTGGGCGGAAGCCCTGTCAGCAGCAGGGTGGGGTCCACTTCACACAGAGCCGCAAATCCATACAGCACTCCTACGGGGATATCATCTTCGCCCTTTTCGTAACGCAGATAATCTTCGACGCATACGCCCAGCTGCTGTGCTACGTCCTCTGCGCTCATTTCCAAAACCTCCCGCAGCTCGCGGATGCGGCTGGCGATTTGTTGAACCTGGGCACTGGTAGAAATTGCTTTTGCCATCATAGATTCCACCTTTCGTCTATCATTTGGTTTTACCGGCAACTGTTGTCACCATTGTTATTAAAATATGCCATATTGCTAAGGTAATTTTGATTGCACAATTATCTTACTGTTTTTGATATCATTGCGCAATAGGGCGGCAATCGCCCCGTGCATAAAACTGTAGTAACCGCCTTGGGGTTTTGATAGCATGTCTGCACAGCAGATTGATATCATTGTGCAATAGGGCGGCAATCGCCCCGCGCATAAAACTATAATAACCGTCTTGCGGTCTTTGATATCATGTCTGCGCAGCAGATTGATATCATTGTGCAATAGGGCGGCAATCGCCCCGCGCATAAAACTATAATAACCGTCTTGCGGTTATTATAGCATAATTGTCATTGGTATGCTATAATTAGCTTTGGTTTCAGGAACCTTTTACAGCCAAAATATTGCAAATATTTTTATCTATGCTGCCTTCAGGCGAGCAAGAGAAAGGCATGGCATCTTCTCTGTGAAAGTAGCATCGATAAAGTAATCTAATAATCAAAGGAGCCAAAAAAATGGATTGGACCGACCTGCAAATTTTAATTCCCGTTTCCCGTATAGACGAAGCTGCCGCTATTGCTCAAATGGTGGTACCCTATGGTTTTCAAATTGAGGACTACTCCGATATGCTGGAGATGGTGCCCGAGATTGCCCATATTGACCTTATAGACGAAGCTTTGCTGGCACAAAGCCGTGAAAGCGGCATTATCCATATCTACCTCAGCCCTGACCAAAGCCCCGCAGAGGCTGCTTCCTACATCACCCAGCAGCTGCGCCAGGAAAACATTCCCCACACGGTAAGCACCGCCTCGGTAAAAGAGGAAGAATGGGCCACTGCCTGGAAAAACTATTATCATCCCACCAAAATTGGTGAACGTCTTGTGGTTTGTCCCACCTGGGAAGAATACACCCAGGCAGAGGGTGAGCTGGTGCTGCATTTGGACCCCGGTATGGCCTTTGGCACCGGCACCCACCACACAACTCGCCTGTGCTGCCAGCAGCTGGAAAAGGTGGTCAAACCCGGCGACGCTGTGCTGGATATGGGCTGCGGAAGCGGTATCCTCTCCATTGCGGCACTGATGCTGGGTGCAAAGAGGGCCGTTGGCGTGGACATTGACCCCATTGCGGTGCGCACCGCTGTAGAAAATGCCGAAATCAACGGCTACACGCAACCGGAGTTTACCGCCGTGGCAGGTGACCTTGTCACCGATAACAGTCTTGCCGAAAAGGTAGGCTACAACTACGACGTCATTGCAGCCAACATTGTGGCAGATGTTATTATCGCTATCTCCACCGCTTTCCCCCGGCATCTGCGCAGGGGCGGAAAGGTGGTAGCCTCCGGTGTCATTCTGCCCCGTCAGGTCGAGGTGCTGGCTGCCCTTACCGCACAAGGCCTGGTCATTGAAACTGTAGAGGAAAAAGACGGCTGGTGCGCTATTGTTGCTGTACTCCCAGCATAACAGCTGTAACTACTAAATTCCCTGTGAGGTAGCTTATGCCAAGATTTTTTACCAATAACATAAGTGGCAGCAGCGCCCTAATCGTCGGCGAGGATGCCCGCCATATCGCCCGTTCTCTCCGCTGCCGCATAGGTGAGGAACTAACCTTGTGTGACGGCAATGGCAGAGACTACGCCTGCCGCATTACCGCCATAGAAGAAGAACAGGTAACCTTGGAGGTGCTGCACAGCCAGCTTAGCAAAGCTGAACCTCCTGTAGCACTTACCCTGTACCAGGCCCTGCCCAAAGGCGACAAACTGGACCTTATTGTCCAAAAGGCGGTAGAGCTGGGTGTAACGGCCATTGTGCCGGTTATCACCCGCTATTGCGTATCCCGTCCGGATGAAAAGTCCATGGAAAAGAAGCGTGAGCGGCTGCAGCGAATTGCTCTGGAAGCTGCTAAGCAGTCCGGCCGCGGCATCATTCCTCAAGTACAGCCTTTGATGACCTATCCCGAGGCTCTTGCCCAAATGGTTCGGGATGCATGCGCCATTCTTTTTTATGAAGACGCTACGCACCCCCTGGGCAGCGTTCTTGCCACTCGCCCCAAAAGTATTTCTATGCTCATTGGCTCCGAAGGTGGGCTGAGTACAGAGGAGGCACAGGCTGCCAAAGAAGCAGGGCTTGCCGTTTGCACCATGGGGCCGCGCATTCTGCGTTGTGAAACCGCCCCCATGTACGCACTATCTGCCATTACGTATCATTATGAAAACAGCGAGGGTTTTTCCCATGAGTAACCGTTTTTCTTTTTGCCGAACCGCTGTACTGGCGCTTGCCTTATGTCTGTTGGCAGGCTGCGGTGACAATTCCAATACAGACATTGTTTCGGGGCACCAGCCCATCTCCTCCTCACTCCCCCACTCCGCATCTTCTTCTGCTTCAGAATCATCTTCCCAGCCCCAGTCACAAAGCTCCTCCCCGCAGTCGGAGAGCAGTTCTTCACCGGCTTCCTCCCAGCCCACCGGCGGTGGAGATGTCATTGACGAAACCGATTGGCGTTTAAAGCTGGTAAATCCAACCCATGCTATTACAGAGTCACAGCTGCCCACAGAATTTGAAGAGGTTGGCGGCTATAAATTTGATGCACGGGTAGCCCCTGCTGTGCGGGAGCTCTTGGCTGCCGCCAAAGAGGACGGCATTGGTCTGACCATTATTTCTGGCTACCGCACCATTGAGCGCAGCCGCACTCTTTACAACAATAAAGTACAGGCCTATCTCAATGCCGGTTATTCACAGGCCAATGCTGAAAAAGAGGCTGCCAAATGGGTAGCTCCTCCAGGCACCAGTGAGCATCACACAGGCCTTGCCATGGATGTAATCTCTGTGGGCTATTACAACAAATTCAGCGATTTGGTAGAGGAGTTTGCCTATGAACCCGAAGCTATTTGGCTAAAGGAAAACTGTGCCCGCTTTGGTTTTATCCTTCGCTTTCCCGCCAGCAAGGAAGATATTACCGGAATTCACTTTGAACCCTGGCACTTCCGTTATGTAGGCAAAGAAGCCGCAGCCGAGATTATGGAAAAAGGCATTTGTCTGGAAGAATATTTGGGCAAAGCATAAAAACCGACCATTCTGGGGATTGCAGTATAGCATTTTGCACCTCCCTTATTAAAAACGATGCTTACAGGTTTTTATAAAAACTTTACCCCCAACGCAGCACTGTCCATGAACTGCCAGGCAGTGTGAAGTTGTGCAGCAAGGATGTGAAACGGCATGAAACAGCGACTTCATCTTCTTTGGTATATTGCCACCTTAATTTTAATATTGTCCTTTTGTCTTGGTTGGCTTGCGGCGTTGTTATGGGGTAATCCAGACGGAAAAGCAAAGGAAGTGCAGGGCCCTGTCAACAGCTACTTTCAGGTTAAAAAAGCTGTGGTCACCATGGATCTTCGCTATCTGGGTTATCAGCCCTGTAGCTTTGAGCCTTTTATCACTCAGCTTGACCCCAAGGAAAGCGGTATGACCGGTGAAGATGTAGAAACTTTTTCTGACTGGCGTTTTGTTCCCAACAGCAAAGCTGCCGTTGACGGCTTTGCCGTTACCTACGGCATTGCCCTGCCCCCCATTGGGCAGGATGAAAGCTACCTTGTTACCCTGGGCCGAGAACTTATTTCTATGAGCTATGTTTCTGACAGCCAGTATGGCCAATACAACAGCAGGTACTTTCCTGCCGGTGAACAAGGCGACAAGGGCTCACCGGTGGGCAATGCGGTGCTGGGTGTTGACTATAGCCCCGGTACTGCCTATCTCTACGCTGTCTCCAACAAGCAGCTGGAGGGCTTTGATTATTTGTTTTTAAACGAGCCCATTATTTATCGCTATAAATTTACTCTGTCATCCTAAAAAAGCAAAACCTCTTGTCAAGCAACCGCTTTGAGCCTATTTTATAAAGCCCCAAACACACTTTTGGGCTACGGCTCACTTTCATAAAAACGGGAGAAAATGCAGCATGCAGTTTAACAAGCTTGTTCGTGATAATATTCCGGACATCATTAAAAAAGAGGGATATTTTCCACAGATGAAAACTCTTTGTGACGAACAATATTTGGTGGAATTAGACGCGAAATTAAACGAAGAGGTAAGAGAATATCAAGAAAGCAAGGAGCTGGCAGAGTTGGCCGATATTCTTGAAGTGATAGATGCAATTTGCATTGCCAGAGGGTATTCTGTAGAAGAATTAGTACGGATAAAGAGCGAAAAATATACCGCTCGCGGGGGATTTGCAAACAAGATATTTTTAATTTCCAAGACAAAATGCGATTAAAAAGAGTAATTTTTGGACACATAAGCCTACAAAGGCCAAAGTAAGCCGATTATATACCAACAATTTAAAAAACGTGCATCTGCTCTTTTTACAAGCGGGTGCACGTTTTTATACTGTTAAAACATAGCCATAACATAAAAGAGAGAAACGCTTTGTACCATTACAAATAAAAGAATAACAAATCGGCGCCGGGAGAAACTAAAGTTATCAAATGCGAATATAGGAGGTCTTCTCATGGCAAAATTATCTCAAAAAGAACTGGCGGCTCTTGCCGACCAGCTTACCCGGGAACAAACTCTGGTAAAAAAATACAAGCTATACTCTACCCTGTGTACCGATCCCCAGCTGCGCACCAAATGTGAACAGCAGGCAGCCAAGCATCAAAACCATTATAACACTCTGCTGGGGCAGCTAAATTAGGGAGAACATAACACAAGAAAGGATGGAGCACTGATGGCTGAACTAAATGCAAGCTTTGGCGACCGAGAGATTTTACTTGATATGATGGCCTCTCAAAAATCCATGTCCGGGCTTTATGAAGAATGTGCCTGCGACTGTGTTTCGGCTGCCCTGCAGGGGCAGTTTCTTACCCTGTTGGGAGAGGAGCAGCAAATGCGGATGGAACTGATGACCGAGCTGCAAAAGCGCGGCTGGTATGAGGTTCAAAATGCCACCCCCGAAGCAATCAAGCAAATCTATGAGCACTTTTGCGGCGGAGACTCATAATAATAGGTCCTAACCTTTTATACTGGTTATGTGGGCATTTGTGTGTTAAAGCCTTTAAACCTAAATGAGTCTGTCAAAGGCGGGCACATAATTATTGCCCTGCAATAATATCTGCTGTTTTGGCACCTACAAGACCAATGAGGTCGGTAGGTGTCAATTCTATTTGTGTGCCTATTTTGCCGCCACTTACAACAACAGAGGGTAAATTCACCACCTCTTCATGAAAAACAGTGACATAATTCTTTTTCATACCTACCGGTGAGCATCCCCCTCGAATATACCCTGTTACTTTATTAATATCGTTGACATGAATCATCTGTACAGATTTTTCTCCTATAGAACGTGCTGCTTTTTTTAAATCCAGTTCCTCTGCTACAGGCAGTACAAATACATAATAGCTGCCGCCGGCACCTTTGGTAACCAAGGTTTTATAAACCTGCTCTACTTTTTGCCCTACTTTATGAGCTACGCTTACGCCGTCAATGGCACCGTCCTTATAGTCATAGGTATGTGCCTTAAAAGCAATGCCCGCTTTCTCTAACACACGCATAACATTGGTTTTTTGCTCTGCCACTTCTTTTTCCCCTTTCCTAGTCCTTATCTTGCCTCGGGTCATTTTTCTATAAAGATTCCTACAATTAAATCTGTTTTACAAGTTGTTTTTTGTTTATACAACGCAAATAAAATATACTTTATTATTTGCCTCTTGTGACCATTTGTCAAGGCCCTGCCTCGCACCTTTTTTCTTTGAATTATGATTAACTCTTGCCATATCATTTTTTTGGTCTATAATGGAAAACAGTTAGAATATCAATCGTCCGTAACACTAATGTTTACACGTCTGTCTTTGACAGATGTGTTCTCATTTAAACGCCTGTGGCAAAATTATACAGCCAATTATGTTGTCCTAGCACTAATATTATGAATGAGAAACAGATGTGCAGATATTACAGCAGGCCTTGTCCAGAATTTTTCTGCATCTATGGAGGTGTTTATCATATGCTTTCCTTCTTACTAACTCTGGCGGCTTCTTTTTGTATAGGCCTCCTATTTAAAAAGCTGAAGGTACCAGGCGCCCTTTTGGTTGGCTCCATTGCAGGTGCTGCTATACTCTGCATTGGCTTTGATGCTGCGTATATGCCGCCCACTGCCAAGCTTGCTTCTCAAATAGTTGCCGGTGCTTTTATTGCCTGTACGGTAGAGAAGGATGACCTTTTAAGGCTTAGGTACATTGGTAAGCCTCTGTTGGTAATGATGAGCGGCTTTTTAACGGTGAATATTGTCATTGGATTTATTACCTACTGGCTCACACCTTTGGATCTTATCACTTCGCTGATGAGCTGTACACCGGGAGGTATTTCTGATATTCCCATTATCAGCGCAGACTTGGGGGCAGACTCTGCCAAAGTGGCAGCCATGCAGTTTATACGGCTGGTTGCGGGGCTCAGCATTATTCCACCCATGACAGGCTGGATGGCAAAGCGCAAACCTCATCTGACGCAGTCTGGTCTCAAAGCAGCTCAGGGCGAACAATCACCGGAGCGTGTCCGTACGGTAGTCAAAGCAGAGGCTTCTTCCATCAATATACTGCTCACCCTTACTCTGGCCGCCCTGTGCGGCATTCTAGGGAAGTTGTCGGGTATGCCTGCCGGAACACTAACCTTTTCTCTTATCGGTGTTCTTGTATTTAAATTCGTTTGCAACCGTGCTGCAATCCCCCGTTGGATTAAATCTGTAGCTCAGGTTTTAGCAGGTGCCTACATAGGTTCTTCCATGACACGTTCCGATATTTTAGAAATGCGTTTTCTTATTGTACCCGCTTTGCTGTTGGTGGCAGGTTATATCATAAACTGCTTGCTGTGCGGCTACCTGATGCATCGGTTGTTTGGCCTTGATATCCGGGAGGGTATGCTGGCCTGCACCCCCGCCGGTGCTTCCGACATGGCACTCATCTCCTCAGATTTGGGTGTGCAAAGCACCGATCTTGTGGTGCTTCAAATTCTGCGCCTACTCATTGTTATTATATTTTTTCCACCCTTATTGGTTGGAATTGCACATTTGCTGGGCTAGCGTCCATATCAAAGTTACGGTATCTTTTGAACAAGTGAAAGGAAACCACACCAAATGTCTTTTCAACAGGTAAAAACCTTTTTTGAGGAACAAAACTTAGGCCGCCGTGTGCAGGAATTTGATGTTTCCAGCGCCACTGTAGAGCTTGCTGCCGCTGCTGTTGGCTGTGAACCTGCCCGCATTGCCAAAACCTTGTCTTTTTCTCTTGACGGTGGGGCTGTGTTGATTGTTGCGGCTGGTGACGCCAAATAAACAGCAGTAAGTACAAGGCTCAGTTTGGAGCCAAGGCAACAATGCTTACCCCATCTCAGGTAGAAGAACTGGTTGGACATTCGGTGGGCGGCGTGTGCCCTTTTTGCACAAAACCGGGGGTCCCTGTTTATCTGGATATCTCACTGCAGCGGTTTGAGAGTGTATACCCCGCCTGCGGCAGCAGCAACAGCGCTGTCTGCCTTACACAAAAGGAGCTGCTGGATTGCTCCGGCAGCCTTGGGTGGGTGGATGTATGCAAGGGTTGGACAGACTAAGCTTTTATCGCTTTGCCGTGTAACCCAATAAAAACACCCCTGTGGCTAAGCTGTACCTATAGTCTTAAATTGAAGTGCCCGCCCCCGAAGCGGACAGCAAGGCGTAAAAAGCGTCGGCAGCGAAAACCGCTGCCGACGCTTTGAT
>JAEYXR010000060.1 GCA_023431215.1 Bacillota bacterium | reverse complement strand
CCTGACCGTTGCAGCAACCGAAGATAAGGTCTGCATGATTGAAGCAGGTGCTAACCAGGTTGAGGACGATACCATGCTGCAGGCTATTCTCATGGGCTTTGAGGAAGCTTCCAAAATGGTTAAGTTCATCAAGGGTGTACAGGCCGAAATCGGCAAGCCTAAGTTTACCTTTGAGTCTCAGGAAGTTGACCATGACCTGTTCGACGCTATTTTTGATTTTGCCAGCGAGCGTGTCAAGGTTGCTCTGGACACCGACGACAAGAACGTCCGTGAAGAGCGTCTGGCTCCCATCGTTGAGGATATTCATGCCCGCTTTGATGAGACTCATCCCGAGCAGATTGGCATGATTGACGAGTGCATTTATAAAATGCAGAAAAAGATTGTCCGTGCATGGCTGCTGGAAGGCAAGCGCGTAGACGGCCGTGGTATGGATGAAATCCGTCCTCTGGCTGCCGAGGTTGGCCTCATTCCCCGTGTACACGGTTCCGGTATGTTTACCCGTGGCCAGACTCAGGTTCTGACCATTGCTACACTGGGCACCATCAAGGAAGCTCAGCTGCTGGACGGCATTGATGGTGAAACCACCAAGCGTTATATGCACCAGTATAATTTCCCCTCCTACTCTGTAGGCGAGACCCGCCCCAGCCGTGGCCCCGGCCGTCGCGAGATTGGTCATGGTGCACTGGCGGAGCGTGCTCTGGAACCTGTCATTCCTCCTGTTGCTGAGTTCCCTTATGCACTGCGTCTGGTTTCTGAGGTTCTGTCCTCCAACGGTTCTACCTCTCAGGGTTCTATCTGCGGCTCTACCTTGGCTTTGATGGATGCCGGTGTTCCCATTAAGGCTCCTGTTGCCGGTATTTCCTGCGGTTTGATTACCGCTGAAGACGGCAGCTGGCGCACCATGGTGGACATTCAGGGTCTGGAAGACTTCTTTGGCGATATGGACTTTAAGGTTGGCGGTACTCATAAGGGTATTACTGCTATCCAGATGGACCTGAAGGTTGACGGACTCACCCCTGACATCATCAAGGAAGCTTTTGAAAAGACCCGCAAGGCCCGTCTGTATATTCTGGACGATATTATGCTCAAGGCTATTCCCAGCTACCGCACCGAGCTATCCAAGTATGCTCCCAAGATGCTGTCCATCACCATTGATCCCGAAAAAATTCGTGAGGTTATTGGCAGCGGCGGTAAGGTAATTCAGAAGATTTGTGCCGAGTGCAATGTTAAAATTGACATTGAGGACGATGGTCACGTATTTGTTTCTTCTATCGACATTGAGGATGCCCGCCGTGCTATCACCGTGATTCAGACCATTGTCAACGATCCCGAGGTAGGTGCTATCTATAAGGGTGTTGTTACCCGTCTGATGGCCTTTGGTGCATTTGTTGAAATTGCTCCCGGTAAGGAAGGTTTGGTTCACATCTCCAAGCTGGACACCACCCGTGTAGAAAAGGTGGAGGACGTTGTTGCTGTTGGCGATGAGATTTTGGTAAAGGTTACCGAGATTGACCAGCAGGGCCGCATCAATCTGTCCCGCAAGGATGCCATTGCAGCAATGGAAGCCATGAAGGCAAATAAATAATAAGCAAAGCTTTTTTAAAGGGATGGAGAATATTCTCCATCCCTTTTTATAAAAGTGTTTCTTTATCTTATTCCAGTGTACTTTTTATTGCAGCAACAATTAAATTTTTGTTTAGCCAAGATATGAGAAAAAATAACTTTTTTATAACAATGACTGGAAAAACATATTTTTGCTGCAGGACTGATAATAAATAAATCATGAAGAAAAAGCAAACAAACGCAGGAAACGATTGAGCTTGCAAGCTTTTTTTGATACAATATACTGTAACCGCATCATCCAATAGGAGCAGATGCGTAAAAATTTTAAAAAATAGGAGTTGGTTTTTTCTTGGACAGTCCGGGCCTAGCTACTTATATAGTACTAGTTGTGTTACTGGCATTTTCCGCATTCTTTTCCGCATCCGAAACGGCATTTTCTTCGGTGAACCTGCTGCGTATCCGCAATATGGCGGAGGAAGGAAATCAAAAGGCTAAAGTGGCCATTCATCTTAGCAGCAACTTTGATAAATTGCTCTCCACCATTCTCATTGGCAACAACGTAGTCAATATTGCGTTGTCGTCTATGATGACAGTGTTGGCAACTACTTTTTTTGGTTCTACCGGCGTAGCCATTGCAACCGGTGCGGCAACGCTTTTGGTCCTGACATTTGGTGAGATACTGCCCAAAAGCTTTGCCAAAGAAAACAGTGAAAAAATTGTACTGTTAACTGCACCGCTGCTGAATCTTTTAAATATTCTCTTTACACCCTTCAGCCTTTTCTTTATCTGGCTGCGCGGCATTTTTTCAAAGGGTGAAGACGGAGATAAAGCGCCCACCATTACCGAGCAGGAACTGATGTATATGCTTGGCACCATTCAGGAAGAAGGCGTTTTGGAAGAGCAGGAAAAGGATCTGGTAAAGTCAGCCCTGGAATTTGACGAAACCACGGTTCAGGAGATACTCACCCCCCGTGTAAACATGGTTGCACTGGACATTGAAGATACTCAGGATGAAATTCTTGAGACAATTATCAGCGAACGTTTTTCCCGTATCCCCGTATACGAGGGTACCATTGACAACATTGTCGGCATGGTGCAGTCTCGAGAGATTTTGGAGCAGGTTATCCGCGGAGAAAAAGTTAATCTGCGAAAGATGATGTGTGACGTAATGTTTATTCACCGTACCATGAACATCAGCAAGCTGCTGGGCGAATTTCAAAAAGCAAAAAGTCATATGGCAGTAGTCATTGATGATTACGGCGGAACTCTGGGCCTTGTTACCATGGAAGACCTGCTGGAGGAACTGGTGGGAGAAATTTGGGACGAGGATGATGAGATTATCACTGAATGTATTGACCTGGGAGATAATACTTATGAAGTAAGCGGCGATATGAACATAGAAGAATTCTTTGAGCAGATCGATTACGCTCCCAGAGGATTTGAAAGTGACTATAACACCATGAACGGTTGGGCGCTGGAACAGCTGGAGCACATTCCGGAGGTGGGCGAAAGCTTTGAATTCCATATGCTGACCGTAACAGTGAAGGAAATGGACGACCAGCGCATTGTAAAGCTTTTGGTAAAAAAGAATATTACCCAGCCGCTGGATGATTAGATAAATTCTGAATAACAGAGGATTTGACAAAAATGAGTAGGATTCAAAATGCAAAAAGAATCGTAGTTAAAGTGGGAACCTCTACACTGACACATAAAACAGGGCACATCAATATTCGGCTCATGGAAAAGCTGGTAAAGGTACTGGCCGATCTGCACAACTATGGCAAGGAGCTGGTCCTGGTTACCTCCGGTGCCATTGGTGTAGGGGTGGGTAAGCTGGGGCTTCGTCAGCGTCCGGCAGACATTCCGGGTAAGCAGGCGGCTGCAGCAGTGGGACAATGCGAACTGATGTATCTGTACGACCGCTATTTCTCTGAATACAATCATACTGTGGGACAGGTGCTTTTAACCAAGTATACCTTCGATGACCCCGAAGGCAGGGAAAACGCCCGAAACACCTTTGAAAAGCTGTTGGAGCTGGGAGCTATTCCTGTGGTAAATGAAAACGATACCGTAGCCACTGACGAAATTAAATTTGGCGACAACGACAGCCTGTCTGCTATTGTGGCAGGTATGATAGGTGCAGACTGCCTGGTGATTCTTACAGATATTGATGGTTTATATACTGCAAACCCACAAACCGATCCTACTGCAATGCTGGTGCCGGAGGTAGAGGAAATTACGGAAGAAATTCTGGCCTCTGCCGGCGGTGCAGGCTCCGCCCTGGGCACAGGCGGTATGGCAACCAAGCTGGTTGCCGCACAAATAGCCACCAAAGCAGGGGTTGATATGTATATCATAAACGGCAAAGACCCCGGCCTTCTGTATGATTTGGTGGATGGTGTCAGTGTTGGCACCCATTTTGCTGCCCAAAAGGAGAGATGACCATGGAAGCCACAGAGAGAATGGAAGCTCTTGGACGTCGCGCCAAAAGGGCATCGGGAGAGCTGGCAATTGCCTCAACCGTCAAAAAGAATCAGGCCCTGGTTGCCATAGCAGAAGCACTGGTAACTTCCAAAGATCAAATTTTGGCCGCAAATGAACAGGATATTTTTAAAGCTGAGGAAAATGGCATTGCACCGGTGATGGTGGATCGCTTGCGGCTGACACCGGAGCGAATTGACGCCATTGCAGCTGCAGTGTGCAAGGTGGCAGATTTAAGCGACCCGGTAGGCGAAACGCCGGAGGGCATTACCCGGCCAAACGGGCTGGTTATCTATAAAACACGCGTGCCTATGGGCGTTGTGGGAATTATTTTTGAGTCTCGCCCCAATGTAACAGTGGATGCGGCGGCCCTTTGCTTAAAATCGGGCAATGCCTGTATATTAAGGGGTGGCAAGGAAGCAATACAAACCAACGGCGCACTGGTCAATGTAATGCGTGAAGCCATTACAAAATCAGGACTGCCTGCAGATGCGGTGCTATTGGTGGAGGACACCAGCCGGGAATGTGCAACCGCCATGATGAAGCTTAACGGCTTTATTGACGTTTTGATTCCCCGCGGCGGCGCAGGGCTGATTCAGGCTGTGATACAAAACGCCACTGTCCCTGTAATTGAGACAGGGGTGGGCAATTGTCATGTATATGTAGACAGCCCCTGCAATTTGCAGATGGCTGCTGATATTATCGTCAATGCCAAATGCTCCCGTCCTTCGGTTTGCAATGCTGCCGAAACCCTGCTGGTGCATCAGTCTGTGGCAGATGAGTTTTTGCCATTGGCCGCAAAAGCCATGGAGAAATATCAGGTTGATCTGAGAGGCTGTCCCCGCACCATGGATATTCTGGGGGATTGGGTCACACCTGCCACCGAGGAAGACTATGCAACCGAATTTAATGACTATATTCTGGCCATCAAGGTTGTAGAAGGCTTGGAAGAGGCAATAGAACATATCAGAAGCTATTCTTCAGGGCATTCTGAAGCAATTGTAACCGAAAGCTATTCAAATAGCCGCATTTTTACCTCCCGCGTTGATGCGGCAGCAGTTTATGTCAATGCCTCCACACGCTTTACCGACGGTGAAGAATTTGGACTTGGTGCCGAAATTGGAATTTCTACACAAAAGCTTCATACCCGCGGCCCCATGGGACTTCGGGATTTGACCACCATCAAGTATATCGTGCTGGGCAATGGCCAAGTTCGCTAACCCAGCCGAAGCTCCACCCTTTAAGACAAACCTCGGCCGATACTGTACGCGGCTGAAAAGGGCGGTCAAATTTTTTGCCGGTGTACAGCGGCGGAATGGAAGATGATGATGAGCAAGAGCTTTGCTAAAAGCAATAGAAGAAACCGCTATGCGGCCCCAATCGGCGGCGTATTCATTCTGCTTTGCCTTGTGGGGTTTGTTTCAGTAATTATGCTGTGCTTTAACCTTACCAAAAATGTGCTGGACAACTCCGGCAAAAAGCATGAATATGAGGCTATGCTGCTGCCAGTGGTTATGTTTGACCCGCCGCCCTTTGAAGGTGCAGAAAACTTTGATGAATTGTCACTTTTGCAGTCCAGCATTTGGGCAACTCTGCTGGGAGAAGGCAGAGGCAAATATCAGGAAGATGATAACCTAATGCTTATTGTGCCTGCCAGCGATGTGGATGTAACGGCACATAACTTGTTTGGCCCCAATGCCGCAATTACTCATAATACTTTTGGTGACTATGAAATTACCTATCTGTATGACTCCAAGACGAAAAGCTACCATGTACCTGTGGATGCCATGACACCGGCTTATACCCCCAGAGTGGAAGAAATAGAGAAAAAGGGTGATAACCTGCTGCTGCGTGTGGGGTACATTCCTCCCAGCTCTGTTTTGGACATCGCTTTTACAGAAAAAGGCCTAAGCTCTGACCCCGAGCCTGTTAAATATATGATTTACGAACTGCACAAGGGCAAAAACGGCTATTATATCTTTGCCATTCGTGACGTGGAGGGTGCCACCTTCATCACGGGCAGCGACGCAATGCTGCCGGAAAATATGGGACAAGGCTCCTCTATGGAGGGTGTATTACCCGAAGCACTCCCTCCCGCTGAAGGCTCTTCCTCTGACAGTGAATCGCTGCCTGAGGACGGCTCCTCTGATGAGAATCAAAGCGACTCGGAGGTTCCAGAGGAATCCAGCAGTGCACCGGAGATACAGGGCTAGCAGAAGGTGACTTTTGCCCATCCAAGCGGTAATTTTCTGATACAAGTGTGTATGCCAAACAATTAAATAATGACCCTCCGTCCAAACACTGTGCAATAACAAGTGTGTTATTGCACAGGCTAGATGCAGCTACATCTGACAGAGTCAGCAAAAGTTGTAATCGTAGCTTGTCTCAGGCAGTTTTGGCGGAGGGTTCCTGCTGTTGCCTGTTATTTGTAATGCTTTTATGTAAAGCTTGATTGTTTCATGTTTGGTTATGTGGTTTACTATAACGGCGGTAAGGTTTTTAATGCACTAAGCGCTATGATGAAAGCTGGCTTTAAAGTTTTCATCATAACCTTAAATTTTTACGCGTATATTTAAGGATAATATTTCCAGAATAAATGTAGAGCAGGAACATTACTTTACTGCCGGACTAAACACTAGGTATCCTTGGAGTAAATGATAAAACTATCTGGATGTTGCTGAAGTATTTGGCTTAGTCTTTTTGAATAAATGTTGTGCAAAAACGCGGACAACCTCCGCTTAAGAAAAAAGGAGCATATCAACTATGGATTGGTTTCGCAGAATGATGTATGGGCGATATGGTGTAGATCAGCTGGGCTGGGTGCTTTGCGGCAGCTATTTTCTTTGCAGGCTGCTGTACTTAATAACCCATTGGATTTTTTGGAGTTATCTTGAGTTGGCCTTGATGATTTTCTGCTTTTACCGCATATTTTCTCGGAATATCTCTAAACGTCAGGCAGAAAATGAAAAGATGCTGTCTATTTGGCATCGAATTTCCCAATCCTCTCGTGGAGTATCTCATGGCACTTCCGGCGGCTTTTCGGCTGTTGGAACAGCAATTCATAACCAGGTGTATTCCTGGACCAAACGCGTAAAAGATTTGCCCACTCACCGGACTTTTGCATGCCCTCAATGTAGGCAAAAGCTGCGTGTGCCCAGAGGCAGGGGCAAAATTGAAATTGCCTGCCCAAGATGCGGTACAAACTTTGTTCGCAAGACCTGACACTTTGGAGGAAGCTTTCTGTGACAAAACGAATTAGTCCCAAGGTTACCCTTGTTTTTGGCGTTCTTTCGTCCTCTACATCATCTATTTTTGCAAGATATTCCAGTGCTCCTTCTCTGATTATATCTTTATACCGGTTGGTTTGGAGCGTGGTTCTATTGTTCCCCACGGTGTTGCGCGGCCATTTACCGGAAATGCGTGCTGTTGCAAAGAAAGACCTGGCAGCTTGCTCTGTGAGCGGTATTTTTTTGGCACTGCATTTTTTTCTGTGGTTTGAATCTTTGCATTATACCACCATTACCAGTGCCACAGTAATAGTCAGTACAGAAGTAATTTTTGCCGCTATTGGATTTTGCATTTTTCTACACGGTAGAATTCCCCCTATGGCGGCTGTTGCAATTGCCATTACTTTTTCAGGCATGATTTTGACCTCCCTTGGTGGCAATACCGGCGGGTCAAGCCTATGGGGAAATTTATTGTGCCTTGGTGCGGCGGTAATGAGCTCGGGGTATACTCTTATTGGCAGGACTATGCGGCTAAAAATGTCTACCACTATATACACATTTCTAGTTTACCTGTCATGTACGGTTGCCCTGATTGTTATGTGCCTTGCAACCGGAACCCCAATGTTGGGCTATGCACCCAAAGAGTTTGTGATCAGCTTTTTTCTGTGTATCTTTTGTACTCTTATGGGGCACAGCATATTCAGCTGGGCTTTAAAGTTTTTTACACCTGCTTTTGTTTCAGCTTCCAAGCTGCTGGGGCCTGTGTTTGCCGCTATACTTGCATTTATTCTTTTTGCTGAAGTTCCAACTTTTGTAGAAATTTTAGGCTGTAGTGTTATTCTTGGCGGTGTATGGATGTATTGTCGTGTAGAACAGGCAGAAGCCGAATTGGACGGTACCACTGTTCAACCAGATGTTTAGTTTATAACACATACATAAAACTCCTGCTATTGCTGTTTGATTCAGTGGTAGCAGGAGTTTTTTTATACAAAACAAAGGAAAGAGCACATACCCAAAGATTCCTGGCTGACTATTATCCCATCACTAAAAGAAAATATGTTCTTGACAAACACAGAACGTTTGTTTATAATGAATTTATTACAGAACATACGTTTAATGTTCTAAAGCTTCCAAAAGCAGCATAAAGTAAAAATGATCACAATGCTTGTCCTTAATTATAATCAAAGAGATGTTTATGGGACAGCAAATAGATTATGATAGAAGAAAGACAGCGGACAGGCTGGTATTTACGGGAGGAAGCGACATGACAGAACGCTATATGACTTTAACAGCACTTCACTTTACTTGTGACGGTCAGCTTATGGGCAAAGGCTGTGCCATCACCACCGGTACCTCTATGGAGGAAGCACTGCAGAACGGTGCAGTGCAGATGGGTACCATTGAGTACGCAAAAGTCGACGGCATGCAAAGTGGCTGGTTTTCTGCCAAATTGGAGCAATACCCCGAAATGGCATTGCGTCTTACGGGAAATCGATTTGCACTGGTAGGGAATAGTACAGCCAGAAAAAGTGTGTTCCGCCGCATATTTGGTTTGGGATGAACACAGCACTCAAACCGTAACCCAAGTGATGCCTTTGTAACATTGTTTTTATTAAATTGTAATGTGCTGCGATTGAAGATACCTGCTTTTTTGCCTATACTAAATAGTAAAGAGATTTCAGCAAAACGTACTGATTGCCTCTTATAATGTAACTAGGTACTTTACATCTTGTTAAAAGCTGATTTCAAACATTTTTCATGCCGTTTTAGGCGGCAGAATGGAGCAAAGTATGGCAGACTTAAAATTGCAAAGAAAATATGCCCAACTGGCTGTCCGGGTGGGCGCAAACGTTAAACCGGGGCAGATTATAGTCCTGCAAACTTCTATTGAAAGCGCAGAATTTGCCCGTATGGTAATGGAGGAGGGCTATGCCGCAGGAGCGGCTGATGTTATCCTGTTATATTCCGATATGGAAGCTCGTCGTATTCGCATGGAGCATACTGATCTGGAGCGGCTTACCGATATACCCCGTTGGCGCACCGAACCATCTGTGCTTTATGGGGAACAGGGGGCTTGCTTTATCCACATTGTAGGAGAAGATCCTGATGCTTTTGCAGGATTGGATCAAAACAAGGTGGGGCAGGTTGTAAATGCTGAAAAAATTGCACGCAGACCCTTTTATGAGCTGATAGACAGAGAAGAGAACCAGTGGACTGTGGTAGCGGCACCCACAAGCAAATGGGCACAAAAGATGTTTCCCAATGTTGGTGCTGATGAGGCTGTGGAGAAACTGTGGGATGCAATCTTTACCGCAATGCGGCTTTACACGCCCGATCCGGTGGCGGCATGGAAAGAGCACTGCACCAATTTGCAAAACCACTGCAAACGATTGAACACAAGCGGTATCCGCACGCTGCATATGCAAAACAGCCTTGGAACAAACCTGACACTGGAACTTGCAGAAGACAATTTGTGGATGGGCGGAATTGATACGCTGGTGGACGGCTGGGTCTTTCAGGCCAATATGCCAACAGAAGAAGTTTATACCATGCCCCACAAAGACAGAGTAAACGGGCGTGTGGTCAGCAGTATGCCCTTAAATTATCAGGGAACCCTGATAGATGGTTTTTCCTTTACCTTCCAGGATGGCGTGGTGGTAGAGTATGATGCCAAAACCGGAAAAGAAGCATTGGACTTGATGCTGAGCGCAGACGAGGGCTGCAAGCGACTGGGTGAAGTTGCACTGGTGCCCTATGATTCTCCCATTCGTGCCACCGGCCTTTTATTTTATGAAACCTTATTTGATGAAAATGCAGCCTGTCATTTGGCTTTGGGCAGTGCGTACCCCAGCAATATGAAGAACAGCCAGGAACTGACTCGTGAACAGCGTGCGGCCAAGGGCTGCAATGAGTCGGCATCTCATGTTGATTTTATGTTTGGAACTGCAGACCTTTCTATTACAGGGATTCTGGCAGACGGTACTCAGGTGCCGGTTTTTGTCAATGGTGGATGGGTTTAATTAATTTGGATAGATAACAAAACCCGAATGACTTAAAACTGTCATTCGGGTTTTGCTCTTAAAAAACTGATGCATAAATTTTTTCTAAAGCAAAGTACCCATTCACTAAAGGTGGGTACTTTGCTTGTTGGTAAGGTTGGCTTGCTGATTAGGCCGTAACGGCTTTTGCGGCATTTTCGCCGGCAACACGTCCAAAGACTACAGATTGAGAATAACCGCCGCTTTGCCAGGTTACTTCACCGGCGCCATATAGTCCGGGTACAATATTGCCGTCTTTGTATAAAATCTGACCATATTGGTTGGCTACTACACCGCCTTTTGTCATATGCACAGCAGATTCAACACGGACTGCATAGTAGGGGCCATCCTGCAAAAGGGGTCTTTCGGGAACCTGCCCAAAGGCATCAGCAGCTTGCTTTTCGGCAAAGGTGTTATACTCTTTTACCGTTGCCACCAGATTTTCTTTATTGACACCAATATTATCTGCCAGTTCTTCCAGAGTCTTAGCTTCTTCAAACTTACCCAGTCTTATCTGCTTTCTTACATTTGCATTGTCTGCAATTTTTTGCGTATCTACAATCATCCAAACTGTTTCCTGCTCTAATATTGCCTTGCCCATTTCCAAACCGCCCAATCTTTCGTTCACAAAGCGCTTTCCGTTTGTGTTGACAAAGATACTGCCGGCACCACTGTTTGTCAAATCACGGCTGGGCAAAATAATGGTGGGGATGACACGGATGGTATCCATGTTATGAAGCTGAAAATTGTATTTTTCAAATAGGGGAACAAAGTCGCCGGTTGCACCTATTTGGTTAGAGGTGTTTAAAACCTCATAACCCGGAGCATAGGTAGAAAGCAATTCTTTATTGGCAGAAAAACCACCGGTTGCAATTATTATGGCATCGGCCATAATCTTATACTGGTGCCCCATATGCTCAGCAACTACGCCTGCTACTTTATCGCCATCAAAAATAAGGTCTACTCCCTTGGTTCCGGTGCGAATTTCAACATTTAGCTCATTTGCTTTGTTTTCCAGCCCTTTTTGGATTACAGGGCCTGCATAGTTATCTTTATCTGCCATGTGGTTACGGCCGCCATAGTTATAATTCAGCTCTACACCAAAGCTGCGCAGCCATTGGTCAACTACTGATTCACCCTCTGCCCATACCTTAAGCCTTTCGGGGGTTTCTCCGGCATCTTGTTTGTCAGCAATAAATTTTTCCACAGAGTCCTCTATGCCGTTTTCCTTTTGAGCCAATGAATTGAACACATCATAAAAGTTTAAATCAAATTTACCGTTGCCACTAAGGATATCTAACTTTTCAATTACAAGAACGTCCTTAACGCCATTTTCCTTTGCAGTAATGGCAGCCGAGAGTCCCGCAGGACCGCCGCCTACAATTACCAGCTGGGTCTGGGTGTCTTCTACAGAGGGAGTTTGCGGGTTTTCGGCTTTGGTTGTAATGGTAATTTGGCCAAAGTCTTTGCCTTGGGTCTTCATTGCTTCGGCAACGGCGGTTTTAACGCCAAAGGAAGAATAGGTGGCACCACTGACACTGTCGATTATGGGAGACTGGGCATTTAAAATACGTTCTTTTAACATGGGAAAAGCACGTTCGATGACAACATCGCTTTCATGGTGTTTGGTTAATGTCAGGTTTTCAATTTTTCCATTGTTTACAGTAACCTCTACTTCTAACTCTCCACCAAAACCGCTACCCTTACCAGAGTAAGACGCAGCTGCTGCAGAGGATGACCCTGAAGAAGACCCTCCAGAACCGTTGGTACAAGCTGTCAATAAAAAGACAGCTGCAATACATAGCGCAAGAATACGTTTTTTCATAAGACTGATTACAAATCCTTTCAGTTTATTGTAGAGCAAAATACAGCAGTTTGTTTTATTAGTACTTCATGACGATTGTGCAGTGTTTGGCTGTGCTGCTATTATTTTTTTGCTTACGGCAATAAATATTCTATTAAGAGCAAATTTGTAATGTCTTTGGTAGTAAAGGTAAGGATAAAAAATAGTTGCCAATGCAAAAAACAAGCCGCCCGGTGAAAATGATTCACCAGGCGGCTTGTTTTTTATCACTACATATAGCGTTCGTTTTTTGAAATATTTTCAACAGCCCTGGAACGGGGATGCGGCGTTACAGTTGGATGTGCATTGGTAATAACCCGCAGTGCAGGCACAGTTGCCTGTTCAGTCCTTCGTGAAGAACCGGCTCTGACGGAACGAGCTCCACCGGTACGGATTGCATGGCGCTTTTTGTGCTGACGCCTATAATAGGTGCGGATAAAAGCACGGGTAATGAGCAGTGTCAAAATACCCACACCCAACAGAACACCCAAGCATTTCAGCATTAAGATCATAAAGTCTGTAAAACGCTTTTGCATGCTTGAAAGTGCAATGCCTGTCTGACCACCCTGGTTGGGTTTCATGACTGCCTGAGGCGCGGTGATTTCAAAGTCCATTGGTATTTCCTGCAAAAGCTGGTCGTTCAGCCACACTGAAAAGGTGGGAGTAACTTCATTTTCCTTACGATAAAGATCATCGATGTTATAAGTAAAGGTTAAATCACTTTTTTTGACACCCAAAGGCACCAAAAGAGAAAAATCTTCTCTCTGGCGGATGCTGGCAGTAGCAGTGGGATCGGTTCGGCTGCCGATGGGTACAAAAAACTCCTCCAGCTCTCTGCCGTAAAGGGTGATAGGCTGGTAGCGTTCAAAACAATAGTCCAGCAACGCTTCTGTATCCTTATATTTATCATTACGCAAAGAGCTGCCCATAGCAACGCAGATGAGCTCCATGTCACCACGTTTTGCAAGTGTTACAATAGTGTGTTTTGCGTTATCGGTATAACCCAGTTTACCACCTTCTACGCCTTCGTAATAGACAGAATTTACGTCAAACAACATGGCATCCTGGTTATAAAAGGTATAGTCCCGGCTTTTTTTATTTGTAACAGGAAAGTCATATTCCAAGGTGCCAAACAACTCACGAAAACCCGGTACGGTAAGGGCATATTTAGTTATCATAGCCATATCATAGGCGGTGGTATAATGGTTGGGGTCATCCAGACCGTGGGGGTTATTAAAACGGGTGTTTTTTAGCCCAATTTGTCCAACCTTTTGATTCATTAAGGAAACAAAATCTTCAAGGTTGCCACAAACACCAAGGGCCACACCATTTGCAGCATCGTTGGCGGAAATCAGCATGGTGCCAAGAAGCATATCCTTGAGTGAAGCTGTTTCACCTTCCTGCAGCGCAATATGCGTTGTGTTGGGTGGTATGCTGTAAATTACCTCCCGAGTCATGGTGACGGGCTTATCTAGATTATCTTCACGTTCCAACGCCAGGGCACAGGTTAAAATTTTAGTAATACTGGCGGGAGCCCGCTTTTTATTCATACCTTTTTCTATGAGGACTTGTCCTGTTTTGGCATCAACCACTACATAGGTTTCAGAATTTATTGATAGTTTTGGGGTTAGTGCAACGCCCGAAACAGACATACAGGAAAATAAAAAGGCAGCACTTAAAAGGCCGCAAAATGCTTTTTTAAACAAACGCAATAGCGCCACTCCTCAAATACATATTTATATAGATAATAATTTTTTGGCTAAAAGGCCATAAATCACGCATAATAAAAATGTCTTTACTTCAACAAGCAAACATAACTGATACCATTATAACCTTTCGAGTACTTTCTGTAAACAGCGACATGTTATGACAATTTTAAATTTTTGCCGACATAAGGACTTGATGGTCTTTTAAAGTGGCTTATTTGTTGGAATTAACAAATATAAATTGGTAAAATTTTCTAATTATTTTATTGACATATACCAACAATTCGATTAAACTTAAAGCACAAGTTAATATTCGGAGGAAGGATTCGGGAGAGATTGTCCAAAGGGCAACGCCGAAGGTGACTGCAACAACTCTCAGGCAAAAGGACCGGGTCTGGACGAAACTCTGGAAAGCTGTGTTTAGCAGCACCGAAGAAGCAAACCCCGTTTTATAGCAGGGAGAATCTTTCAGGTTAGTGGTACGGAGGCATGTTGGGGTTGTCCCAGCGTGCCTTTTTTCTTTATAATTTATGACAACTATTTCACAAAATCGATAAGGGAGGAATAGCTAAAATGGAATTGAAAACACCCCTGTATCAAAAACATCTGGAGGCCGGAGGAAAGATAGTTCCCTTTGCGGGGTATTTGCTGCCTGTGCAGTATGGAACGGGAGTTATTGCGGAGCATATGGCGGTACGTACCTCGGCTGGTTTATTCGATGTCTCGCACATGGGGGAGATAACACTGGCAGGTCCGGATGCACTTGCTAATATTAACTATTTGGTTACAAACGACTGTACCGATATGGTAGACGGACAAGTGCGATACAGCCCTATGTGTTATGAAAACGGTGGTGTGGTAGATGATTTGATGGTATACCGCTGCAGGCAGGACCGATACCTGCTGGTGGTAAATGCCTCCAACCGCCATAAGGATGCCAGATGGATTGAAGAACACTTGACAGGAGAGGTGGAATTTAAAGATATCTCTGATACCATAGCACAGATTGCCCTGCAGGGGCCAAAATCATATGATATTCTAAAAAAACTGTGCAATGAGGGCGATATTCCTGCAAAATACTACTATTTTAAACAGGATGTGTCGGTGCATATTCCGGGCGGTGTTGCCGGTGATGGTCCTATTGCTGTGTTCAGCAGTGACGGTACTGCAGCAGCGCCCAAACCTGATGTGATTACCTGTGTTGTTTCCAAAACCGGATATACCGGGGAGGACGGCTATGAGCTTTACTGTGCCAATGAGGATGCACCTTTGCTTTGGCAGGCATTGCTGGAGGCGGGGGAGGAATATGGACTGATTCCCTGCGGACTGGGCGCCAGAGACACTCTGCGCCTGGAGGCTGCCATGCCGCTGTATGGCCATGAAATGGATGAGAACATTACCCCTGTTGAAACCGGACTGGGTTACTTTGTAAAGTTGAACAAAGATGATTTTATAGGAAAACATGCACTGGTTGCAAAAGGGGAGCCAACACAAAAACGGGTGGGCCTTAAAATGACCGGCAGAGGTATTGCCCGGGAAGAATGCCCTGTTTGGCTGGAAGACCGGCAAATTGGTATCACTACCTCGGGTACTCATTGTCCTTACCTGAATCACGCTGTTGCTATGGCAATGGTTAAAGTGCCTTACAGTGCTGTTGGCACAGAAGTTGAAGTAGAGGTTCGCGGACGCAAAATTGCAGCAGAAATAGTAAAGCTACCGTTTTATAAAAAGGGACAGCCACAAGAGAAATAATATTTATTTTGGGTACTCAGAAAGTCATACTATACAATAAAAAATACATGTAGGAGGAAAAAACAATGAATATCCCCACTAGCTTAAAATATTCCAAAAGCCACGAATGGGTGGAACTGCTGTCTGACGGTACCGCAAAAATAGGCTTGACCGACCACGCCCAGGACGCACTGGGAGATCTGGTATTTGTAAACCTGCCCGAAGAAGGAGATTCGGTAGAAGCGGGGGAGCCGTTTGGCGATGTTGAGTCCGTCAAGGCAGTTTCGGACGTTTACAGCCCTGTCAGCGGCACAGTCTGTGGAGTAAATGAAGCGGTAATGGATGCACCGGAGACCATCAACAGTGACCCCTATGGGGCTTGGCTTATCACGGTGGAGAATGTAAGTCAGGAAGATGACCTGATGACCGCCGCCCAGTATGAAGATTTTTTGCAGAGTGAAGAGTAAGCTGCTGCCTTAAGATAGAATATCCTGACAAAAAAAGAGAGGATGATGGGAAGATGGGTCATTATCTGCCCCATACACCACAGGAGCGTCAAGAAATGCTGGCGGCAGTGGGCTGCACCTCTATGGACGACCTGTTTGGTGAGCTGCCACGGGAGGTTTTGCTTAAGGAGCCACTGCAGCTGCCCAAAGGCCAAAATGAGCTGGGCGTGGCACGAACAATGGAAAAGCTGGCTGCCAAAAACAAAGTGTTCCCCACTGTGTTTCGCGGTGCGGGGGCATACCGCCACTATATTCCTGCCATCGTTGGCAGCGTTACCTCCAAAGAAGAATTTTTAACAGCGTATACGCCCTATCAGGCAGAAATCAGCCAGGGTTTGCTGCAGTCTATTTTTGAATATCAGACCATGGTTTGTGAGCTGACAGGCATGGAGGCTTCCAACGCCTCGGTGTATGACGGAGCCAGCGCTGCCGGAGAAGCTGCCGCCATGTGCCGCGAGCGCAAGCGTACCAAAACACTGGTATCTGCCGGTGCACATCCCCATGTCATAGATACTTTGAACACCTACTGCCAAGGTGCCAACGCCCAACTGGAGGTAGTTCCCCTCAAAGAGGGCAAAACAGATTTGGATGCGTTGAAAGCAATGCTGGATGACTCGGTTTCGGGAGTATATCTTGCACAGCCAAACTTTTATGGGCTACTGGAGGATACCGAGGAAGCCGCAGCCATTATACACGAAGCCGGAGCCAAGCTGATTTTGGGAGTGAATCCCATTGCTGCCGCAATTTTAAAAACTCCAGGTGAATGCGGTGCGGATATTGCGGTGGGTGAGGGTCAGCCCCTGGGTATGCCGCTGTCCTTTGGTGGGCCGTATCTTGGCTTTATGGCCTGTCGCCAGGAACTTACCCGTCGTCTTCCCGGACGCATCGTGGGCGAAACCACCGACGTAGACGGAAGGCGTGCATATGTACTGACTCTGCAGGCGCGGGAACAGCATATCCGGCGAGAAAAAGCGGGAAGCAATGTTTGTTCCAACCAGGCGCTGTGTGCACTTACCGCAGCTGTTTATATGGCTGCCATGGGGTCTCATGGTATGGCTGAGGCGGCACGGCAGTGCTATGCCAAGGCACATTACCTTGCAGATGGGCTTAATCAAATAACAGGTTTTGAACTTGTCTACTCGGGAGAATTTTTTCATGAATTTGTTACCCAGAGCGCCACTGACTCACAAAAGCTGCTAAAGGCATTGGAAAATAAGGGGATTTTGGGTGGACTTCCTCTGGAGAACAACCGCATTTTGTGGTGTGTCACAGAGCTTAATACCAGAGAAGAAATGGATGCTGCCATAAAAGCTGCAAAGGAGGTGGCAGACAGATGAAGCTGATATTTGAAAAAAGTGTAGAAGGAAGAAGCTGCACCCTGCTGCCCGATTGTGATGTGCCACAAGCAAAGTTGCCTGCCGAACTCGAGCGCACCAAAGCGCCCAGACTACCCAGCCTTTGCGAAAACGACATCAGCCGCCACTATACCCAGCTGGCAGGCCGCACCAGAGGCGTCAACGGCGGATTTTACCCCCTGGGCTCATGCACCATGAAATATAACCCCAAAATTAACGACAAAGCTGCTGCACTTGCAGGATTCACAGATGTTCACCCTTTGCAGCCCCAAGATACCGTACAGGGCTGTCTGGAAGTGTTGGCTTTGGCAGAGGAGTATCTTTGCCAAATTACCGGTATGGATGCCATGACCTTTCAGCCGGCGGCGGGCGCTCACGGAGAATATTTAGGACTATTGCTGATTAAGGAGTACCACCAGTTGCGGGGGGATGCGGCACGAACCAAAATTATTGTTCCCGATTCTGCCCACGGCACAAACCCTGCCTCGGCTGCCATGGCAGGGTTTTCGGTAATCAATATTCCTTCACTGCCCAACGGCTGTGTAGACCTTGAAAAACTAAAAGCATCGGTGGGGGCAGATACAGCCGGCCTGATGCTGACCAACCCCAACACAGTGGGCCTTTTTGATGAAAATATTTTGGAGATTACCCGTATCATCCATGAAGCAGGCGGACTCAATTACTATGATGGCGCAAACCTTAACGCCATTATGGGGGTGGCCCGTCCCGGCGATATGGGCTTTGATGTGGTGCACCTTAACCTGCACAAAACCTTCTCTACCCCCCATGGCGGCGGTGGACCGGGCAGCGGCGCAGTAGGTTGCAAAGCATTGCTGAAAGACTTTTTACCCAAAGGTCAAGTGCAGAAGCAGCAAGATGGATATACCCTTACAAACCCAGTGCACAGCATCGGCAGGGTCAAGGAGTTTTATGGAAACTTCCTTGTTGTGGCGAGAGCCCTTGCCTATGTATTGACTTTGGGGCAGGAGGGAATCCCCAACGCGGCAAAGCATGCAGTATTAAACGCCAATTATATGATGGAGCAGCTTAAAGATGTTTACGACATGGCTTTTGACCGTCGCTGCATGCATGAGTTTGTAATAACCCTGGAAAGGCTGAAAAAAGAAAAGAATGTTTCAGCCATGGACATTGCCAAGGGTTTGTTGGACAACGGAATTCATCCTCCAACCATGTATTTCCCCCTGATTGTCCATGAGGCACTGATGGTAGAACCCACCGAAACAGAAAGTAAGGAGACGATTGACGAGGCTATTGCAGTATTGCGCAAATTGTATACACAGGCCGAAGAAGCACCGGAAAGCCTGCATGCAGCACCCATTACCACGGTGGTACGCCGTTTGGATGAAGTAAATGCCGCAAGGCATCCAAAGCTTCGATACAATTTTGAGGACTAGGGGAGGAATCTATGGAAACAGGCTTTGATTTTGTAGTCATTGGCGGCGGTCCCGGCGGATATACTGCGGCTATTCGGGCAGCCCAGCTGGGTCTCAAAACTGCGCTGGTAGAAAATCGTCAGCTGGGCGGCACCTGCTTAAACCGCGGGTGCATTCCTACCAAAACGTTGCTGCATACGGCAGAAGTGGTGCGCCAGGCTAAGGATTTTGAAAATATCGGTGTGGTTTGCGCCGGCCTTGGCTGTGACTTGCAAAAGCTATACTCCCGTAAAAATCAAGTGGTGGAACAGCTGCGCCAGGGGGTGGAAGGGCTGCTCAAAGGCAACGGCGTACAGGTGTTCAGCGGAACAGGATGCATTACCTCATCTGGCAAAGTCACGGTGGACTTTGAAGGAGAAGAAAAGCAGGAACTTTCTGCAAAAAACATCCTTGTTGCAACGGGCTCGGTGCCGGGCGTTCCGCCTATCCCCGGAGCAGACCTTTCCGGAGTTCTAACCAGCGACAGCCTTCTTGAAGCACTTCCCCAAGAGATGAAAAGCCTGCTTATCATCGGTGGAGGTGTCATTGGGGTAGAGTTTGCCACCATCTTTTCCTCCTTTGGCTGCGAGGTTACCATCATAGAATTGGCAGACAGGCTACTGCCGGGCATGGATAAGGAGATTTCACAGAACCTTTCCATGATACTCAAAAAGCGGGGAGTAGGCATCCGTACCGGCGCAAAAGTCGCTCAAATTACCCGCAATGATGGTCAGTTATGCTGCACTTATCAGGACAAAGGCGGAGAACAGCAGGTGCAGGGTGACTACATCCTTATTGCCACAGGACGCAAGGCAAATATATCGGGACTGTTTTTACAGGGCATGGAGCCTGCAATGGAGCGTGGCTATATAGCGGTAGATGATAAGCTGATGACCTCCTTACCCGGTATTTATGCCATTGGGGATGTACGGGGCGGTGTTCAGCTGGCACATGCTGCAGCCGCCCAGGGCACTGCCGTGGCAGAATATTTAGCGGGGCATACACCGGTGCTGCGGCTGGATGTTGTACCATCCTGCGTATATACAGACCCTGAAATTGCCTGTGTAGGACTTACTGCCGAGGAAGCAAAAGAGCAGGGAATAGAAACAGTCACCGGAAAGTTTTTAATGACCGCCAATGGCAAGAGCTTGATAGAAGGCTTGGAGAGAGGCTTTATTAAGGTGGTAATGGATGCCCAAAGTCATGTGATTCTTGGTGCACAGCTGATGTGTGGAAGAGCGACCGATTTGGTTGCAGAATTTACAGTAGCTGTGGCGGCAGGACTTACCAAAGAGCAAATGGCACAAGCAATCCATCCTCATCCTACCTTTTGCGAAGGTGTGGGCGAATGTATAGAGCTTTTGGATGGAAACAGCATTCATACTATGCCAAAGCGCAGATAGAAAGTAAAAATAACCAATTTTGTTCATACTGATATTGCACAAAACAAAACGAACTATTTTACAAAATGCTGATGCAGAATGTAAAATGGTTCGTTGACTTTTAGGGGTATTTGGCGTATAATAACCGACATGAGCGCCTTGTCTTGGCATGTCCGGCAAGGTAGTCAAAAGCATTGGAGGACTATCAATGAAAAGAGCGAAAAAATGGCCGTTCTTTGTAGTCGCCGGGCTTATCCTAGTTGTGGGTTACTTTACCTTTTTTGGTTTAAAAGTACCCAACGGGGATTTGACCAATGTCTACATCAAGGGCGCCAGCGATATTCGCTGGGGCATCGACATCCGAGGAGGCGTGGACGCCACATTTGCACCGTCGGACGGCTATGACGCCGATGATTACGAGATGAGCTCTGCGGAGTCGGTCATCAAAAATCGTCTTGTCACACTGGGTATCACCGACTATGAAGTCTATACCGACTTCGGCAACGATCGCATTATTGTCCGCTTCCCCTGGAAGGTCGGCGAAACCTCTTTTAACCCCGAAAAAGCAATTAAAGAGCTGGGCGATACTGCCATGCTTACTTTCCGCGAAGGCCAGACAGTAGATGCACAGGGCAACCCTACCGGAAACATTGTGCTGGAAGGTAAAGACCTGGAAAGCGCAAAAGCATCTGTCATTACCGACCAAGTTACCGGCAAGGAAAAGTACGTGGTTGCATTTACCTTAAAGGGTGAAGGCAAAACCAAGTTTGCCGAGGCCACCAAAAATAACATAGGTAAGGTCATCAGCATCTGGATGGACAACTCCCTTTTGTCTGCTCCTGTGGTAAATGGCGTTATTGATGGGGGCGAAGGTTACATTGAAGGCACCTTTACCCGTGAAGCAGCTTTGGAGCTTGCCCAAAAAATCAACGGTGGTGCACTGCCCTTTAAACTGACCACCGAAAATTACAACACCATTTCTCCCACACTGGGTCTTGGCGCCAAAGATGCCATGGTTACAGCCGGTATCATTGCCTTTGCTCTGGTATCCCTGTTTATGATCATCCGTTACCGTCTGCCCGGCTTTGTGGCTGTTTTTGCTCTGATGGGCCAGGTTGTCTTTATGGTAGCTTCGGTTACCCGCCTGTTCCCCGATGTAGCCTCCTTTACCCTGACACTGCCCGGTATTGCCGGTATCATTTTGGGTATTGGTATGGGTGTGGATGCCAATATTATTTCATCCGAACGTATTCGTGAAGAAATTCGTAGCGGCAAGACCATTGACGGCTCTATTTCTTTGGGCTTCCAAAAGGCTTTTTCTGCTATTTTGGACGGAAACGTCACCAATGTTATTGTTGCTGTTATTCTGATGGGTGCATTCGGCCCACCCAGTGCAATGTTCAGTATTATTCTTAAGCCCCTGTTCTTCATGTTTGGTGCTACCACTGCCGGTGCCATCTACTCCTTTGGCTATACCTTGCTCATGGGTGTTATTGCAAACATGATTATGGGTGTCTGGGCTTCCCGCATTATGTTGAAGTCTATTTCTCAACTTAAAATATTCCGCAAACCCTGGCTCTATGGAGGTGAAAAATAATGTTTGATTATGTAGGAAAGAGAAAGATATTTTTCACCATTTCCATTGTGCTGGTTGCACTTTGCGTTGTGTTTCTGGCTGTGTTTGGTGCACATCTGGATATTCAGTTTAAAGGCGGTTCTATTGTAACCTATAACTACAGTGGCGATATCGACCTTGTACAAGTGCAAAAGACCATTGAAGAAATTACCGGTCAACGTGTTAGTGTACAGGCTGGCAGCAATGCAGCTACCGGTTCAGTTAATTTTACCGCATCCTTGTCGGGCATGCAGGGAATATCTCCCGAAATGCAGATTTCTATTACAGAGAAATTAAACGAGCTGTTTCCTGATGCGGCACTGGAGGTTGTATCCATTAATAATGTTGATGCAACCATCGGTAAAGAATTTTTTCAAAAGTCTCTGGTAGCCATGATTTTTGCCGGACTGATGATGATCGTTTATATCGGTATTCGCTTTAAGAATATTGGTGGATGGTCTGCAGGATGTATGGCAATGGTGGCTTTGCTCCACGATGTCATGGTGGTTTTTACAGTGTTTGTTTTGTTCCGCATTCCCATCAACGATAACTTTATTGCCGTGGTTCTTACCATCCTGGGCTGCTCCATTAACGATACCATCGTTATCTATGACCGTATCCGTGAAAACGAGCGCCTTGCCAAGGGCGGCAAGATTAATTTGGGCGAGCTTGTAAACCTGTCTATTAATCAGTCTTTGAGCCGCGCGTTCTTTACCACCCTCACCATTGTTATGGCAATGCTGGTGGTGGCTGTCATTGGTTACATGTATCAAATTAACACCATTGTTACCTTTGCATTCCCCATGGTTATGGGTATGATCTCCGGATGCTACTCTTCCGTATGCCTCAGCGGCCCGCTGTGGGTTATGTGGGAAGAACGCAAGAGTAAAAAAGGAACCAAACATTGATCGCAGGCATCTCATCCGCTTGTTTTTATCCCTTGGAGACCGAAAAGGCAGTGGCAAAGCTGGTAAACGGCGGCTGCCCTGCCATTGAAATCTTCTTAAACGCTTATTGCGAGGTCACTCCCGACTTTATCGCCCAGCTAAAAGGAATTTTAGCTGGTAGCGGTACCCGGGTGGTGGCCTTGCACCCGTTTTCTTCAGGCATGGAGGGTATGCTGTTTTTTTCCAATTATCCTAGGCGGTTTCAAGATGGTTTAGATTTGTATAAGCAGTATATGAATGCTGCACTGGAGCTTGGCGGGCGTTATATCATTTTACACGGCGCACATAAAATGGCTTACCCCGACCTGGGACTTTATGCCCAGCGCTATGGTATTCTTCATGAAGAAATGAAGAAAATGGGTGGTATGATTCTGCACGAAAATGTAGAACGAAGCATCAGCCGGGAGCCTGCATTGTTTGAGCTGCTTTCAAAACAGATTCCGGATGCCGGGTTTGTGCTGGATATCAAACAGGCAGTGCGGTCTGGCGTAGACCCCTTAGTAATGCTAAAGGCGATGAAGGGGCACATTCGCCATGTGCACATCAGTGATAATTCTGCGGAAGAAAGCTGCCTGCCCGTAGGTAAAGGAATCATGAACTTTCCTTTGTTTTTGGATATGCTGTGGCAATACGGCTTTGATGAGGCTTTGATACTGGAGCTTTACAGCTTTAGCTTTTGTGATGAAAAAGAATTATATGGCTCTGTAAATTATTTAGGCAATCTGATACAGATGGGACAATCGTCCCACCGATAACGACATACTATGACAGAACTACGGATAAAAGGCCCTTGATGTGCTCGAACATCAAGGGCTTTTGTCGTTCAAAGACGAACAGTTTTTTTGAAATCAAACAGTCCCTTTGTTACAATATTTAATATCAAAGTCTCTTGGACAACAGTTTTACAAATATGTAATCAGCCGCCATGGATGACAACAAAAAAGTATATTATGTATTGACAGAAAGGGGAAACAGGCTATGACAAATACACAGACCAGGCTAAATATACAAAGCAACTGTTTACTGCAGTTTAGAATTTGCAAAGCAGTGTTTGAAGATGAAGGCGTTTATTCCGTAAGCTATGGCATAAAAGCAACAGATGAATATGGTAATTTACGTGTCCATATCAGAGAAGTTTCTAATGATTTTATGATGGTGAAAGAGCTTGTGGACAGGCTCAATTGCCAGGTGGTATCGCAGGCGCATTTAATGGATAAGCTCTATGAATTTGTGGTATGATAACAGCTATGAAAGTTACATTGCCGGTGGGAGTAAGGACGATACATGGAGGTGTTACGTCAGGCGGTGCGGTTAGCTTGTGCAATGTAAAATAATACTGTAGACAAAAAGAATATCTTGTAACCTGCTGTCTTTTTTGCTATGATAGTAATAATCATATAGCAAATAAATTGCTGCACTGGCCGACTGTGGTTATGGGTGCGGCTATTGTTAGAATTATGGTTTATTATATCAAAATGCTTTGCGCTTGTTCTTCTGCAAGCAGCATATTGGTTGGATAAAACATGATAAAAAGAAGCAAGACAGTCAGGGGTGAATTAAATGAAATGTCCTTTTTGCGGATACGGTGAAAGTAAGGTAATTGACACCAGACCCACCGATGAAGGAGAGAAAATTCGTCGTCGTCGGGAGTGTTTAAAATGCGAAAAGCGCTTTACCAGTTACGAAGTGGTAGAGACTACACCATTGATGGTTATCAAAAAGGATGGATCGCGTGAAGTATTCAGCCGGGACAAGCTGCTTACAGGCATGATTAAATCTTGCGAAAAGCGTCCCGTTGCGCTTTCGGTGCTGGAAGAGGCTGTTTCGGATATTGAAACCACACTGCAAAACAGAATGGAGCGTGAGGTTCCCTCACCTTTAATTGGTGAGCTTTGCATGGAGAAGCTCAAGGGGATTGATCAGGTGGCATACGTGCGCTTTGCTTCTGTATATCGTCAGTTTAAGGATATTAATTCATTTTTGTCTGAGCTTAAAAATATTTTAGAGCATGAAGAAGTAAAATAATAACTTAGAGCTTTGTATAACCATACGGTTGTACAGGGCTCTTTTTGCATATTTAATTTTGTGAAATGGTTAACATGCACAAAATTAATTTTGATTCTTCACTTTAAAATTGTTATATGACAAAAGAAATGGTTATTATATACATAAATATATTTATGATATTAGATATTGTGTGGATAGTCGATAGATTACTAAGATGGTATAATTTAAACTGTTGCAACATTAAAGTACCCAAATATATATACCCAATCAGGCTGTTAACAGTTTGGTAACATAAATTGAAAAAATATCATGAATTAGACATAAAATCACCAATATTTATCTGTAAAATAGTTGCAATATACCAGAATATTTGTTAAAATGTTAACATTCGTTTGACAATCAGCTTTGGGGAGCCGTTTGTCAAATGTTTTAATTCAGAACACTGTTTTTTCTATGCAAAAATATGATGCACAGGACGATATACGACTAGAGTGTTTTTGTCCGGTCCGGAATAATCACAAGCTTATATGTGATTTTAATTTGGGGTACATTTGATACAAGAAAATAAAGAAATCTTGTACAGCAAGATTTTATATTTCTTGTGGTAAAGTATGTCGCATTAAGTTTATTACATAGGCAAGGCGAGGTTCTGTATAGAAGATGTTAAATGGTCTGTACTATGGGTTAGAGAATTTGTGAGTACAAACCAATAGAGGAAGACCGGATTTTGGTCAAAGGATGGTGAGGAACGTGACAGAAATTGTGGCAAGGATCAAGGAAGCAGAGCAGGAGGCCGCCGAGGTAAGGCGTCAGGCTCAGCAAGCTGCAAAAGAGATTGAAGCCGAAGCACAGAAACGTGGCAAAATTATTTTGGCACAGGCAAAATCTTTGAGTAGTAAAGAAGCTGCCGAGATCCTGGCAAAAGCGCAGCAGCAGGCCGACACCCTTGTGGCGCAGCGCAGCGCCCAGGCCGAGGAAAAAGCCCGCGACCTGGAACAAAGCGCGGCAGCTAAGATTGACCAGGCGGCGGCACTAATCGTTGAGAGGATCGTGGGAACCAAATGATTGAGAAAATGGAAAAAATCTTCATTTACGGCCTATCGGAAGATGGCGGTCAAATGGTTTCCGATCTCATGGAGTGCGGTTGCCTGCAGATCGTTCATCCGAAAACAATGGCCGGATTTGAAGAAATCAGGGATGAAATGGCACAGCATGCCGCGGGTCTTTATGATTCTGAGCAGCTGCTGGCCAGGCTTGGAGCGTCAATCTCGGCGCTGTCGCCCTATTTCCCAAAGAAAAAGCTGCTTGATAAGCGTCCCGGTGTTGGCTTTGGACAACTGGCACAAAAAACGGGGCTTTCCCGGGCTTTAGAGCTGTGTTCTGCGGTAGAAGAAATTCAGCAGGATATTGCCGGTTACAAGGCTGAAGAGTCTAAAACTGCATTCTTAAAAACCTCGTTAGAACCTTGGCAGAATTTTGATTTACCTTTAGAGGTAACACATACCCGTGAATGTGATATTTTCTTACTGGTATTTTCGGCTGGAGAGACCATTGAAGGTCTGAAAAAAGCGATAGAGGAAGCTTCACTATCTGCAATTCTTACCGAAGTATCACGAGATGCGGACCAACTGTATGCGGCTGTTGTTTGCCATAAGTGTCAAAGTGCCCAGCTTTGGGAGCTTGTACGTCAGGAGGGCGCGGCAAAGGTCTGTTTTGACCAGTTGAGCGGTACAGCAGTACAAAATATTGCAAAGGCCGAGCAAGCGCTGCAAAAGCTGGAAAAGTCTATTGAAGAGGCAACCGATAAACTGAGGCAAACGGCTGCCGATGGCTTTATTTTAAAAGAGGCCTACGACAGCGTACAGATGGAGATTGAATGCGGCAAGGCAAAGAGCAATATGCTCCATACAGAGGCTACTTATTTACTGGCAGCTTGGGTACCACAGCGCAAAAAAGCCAAGGTAGAAAAAACTTTGGAAAAGTATCCTTGCTATTATGAGTTCCATCAGCCTGATCAAGATGAGTTGCCTCCGGTGCTGCTAAAAAACAACAAGCTTGTTGAGCCTTTTGAAGCCGTTACCGAAATGTACGCTCTGCCCATGTACGGAAGTCTGGATGCCGATCCTTTTCTGGCTCCTTTCTTCTTCATCTTCTTTGGTATGATGCTGTCAGATGCGGGCTATGGCTTGCTGTTGGTACTGGGTGGCTTTTTGGGCGCAAAGCTCTTGGACCTTGGCCCCGGCGGCAAAAAAATGTTTAGACTCATTGGCCTGGGCGGTATTTCCACAGTGATCTTTGGTGCCTTGTATGGCAGCTGGTTTGGCGATGCTATCCCCAAGATAGCAGAGGTGTTCTTTGGCAAGGATATTACCATCCCCCTGCTCATCGATCCTCTTTCCGAACCGCTCACCATTTTGGCGGTATCGTTTATACTAGGCTACATCCACATTTTTGTAGGTCTGGCACTAAAAGCCACTTTGCTGATTCGCCGCGGCAAGGCGCTGGATGCGTTCTTTGACGTTGGTATGTGGGCAATTGTACTGCTGGGGCTGCCCATGTTGGCAGCAACCGCAGGCGAGAGCTTTTTGGGTGCGACACTGGCTTCTCAAATTTCAACAGTTGGCATGTGGCTATCACTTATTGGCGTGGCAGGGCTCATTTTAACCCAGGGCAGAGATAAAAAGAACCCTTTTATGAAGCTGATGGGCGGCGTTATGAGCCTTTATGACATCACAGGCTATTTTTCCGATTTACTTTCCTACTCCCGTATTTTGGCGTTGGGTCTTGCCACCGGTGTTATTGCCACGGTGGTAAACCAAATTGGTACTCTCATGGGCGGCGGAATTATCAGCGCCATTTTGTTTGTTGCCATATTTGTGTTTGGACATGCCATGAACCTTGCAATTAATGCGCTGGGTTCTTATGTTCATGCAGCCAGACTTCAGTACGTTGAGTTTTTTGGAAAGTTTTACGAGGGTGGCGGAAAGCCTTTTGCACCGCTTGCACCCCATACCAAATACGTCATGATTAGTAAACAGGAGGAGAAATAATAGTATGGAAACTTTTCTGAGCATTTTTAACAATGGTAATTTTCTTGCATATCTGGGTGTGGCAGTGGCCGTATTCATGGCAGGCTGCGGTTCTGCCAAAGGTGTAGGCATTGTGGGCGAAGCTGCCACAGGTGTTATTATTGAAGACCCCGACAAGTTCGGTCAGCTGCTGGTTCTGCAGGTTCTTCCCGGTACCCAGGGTTTATACGGCTTCCTGATTGGTATCATCATTATGATTAAAACCGGTATGATGGCAGGCACTGTTGATCTGTCTCTGGCTTCCGGTGCTTTTATTCTGGCTGCTTCGCTCCCCATTGGTGTTGTTGGTCTGATTTCCGGTGTATCTCAGGGCCGTGTCGCTGCTGCCGGTGTCAACATTGTTGCAAAAAGACCTGACCAGGTTTCCAAGGCTATGATTGCCGCTGCAATGGTTGAAACCTATGCAATTCTGGCATTCCTGGTTTCCTTCCTGCTCATTCTCTTTATGCCCGTATAATTGGTGCACAAAAGTTAGGGCAATACCACACAATTCACGGCTTACGCCTTAAGCGTCGTCTCGCTTGCAAATTTCCTGTCATATTTCATAAAAATCCTCACTAATACTTCAAGTATTAGCTGCGTTTTTTACTTCATCTGACAAAAAATTAGCTGCCGCGATACAACACTTAGAATTGTGTAGCATCACCCAAGAAAAAATGAGAGGTGGGATCAGCCAAATGAACGATTTGAATGCAATTCTTGCCAAGATTGGCGAGGAGGCAAAAGAATGCCGTGAAAAGACCCTAGAGGCTGCCCGCAGGGAGGCAGAACGCATTGAGGCAGAGTTTACCGCACAGGGTAAAGCCGAGAGTGCGGCAGCCATTGAAGCTGCCAAGGCTCAGGCCGCTGCAATCGAGCAGCGTGCTCAGTCTCAGGCGGGGCTTGTCCAGCGCAATGCCAGCCTGACCGCCCGCCGCAAGACCATTGACGCAGCTTTTGCACGCAGCCTTCAAATGATGCGTCAGCTGCCCGATGACCAATTGGTAGAGTTCTATGCTGCTCTGGCAGTAAGCTGCATCAGTGGCGATGCAGAGCTGATACTTTGCCAGCGTGACAAGGACGCCTTTGGTGCAGCCTTGGCACAGCGCATTGCAGAGCTTAGCGGCAAGCTGGTTACCCTGGCAGAAACCAGCGGCAACTTTTTGGGCGGATTTGTCCTCCGTGAGGGCAGCATTGAAACAAACTGTACCTTTGAGGTTTTGAATAGCAATGCAAAAGAAGAGCTGGAAGGCGAGGTAGCCTCCATCCTCTTCGCTTAGTCTTGTATTCACAATAAACTGAAAGGAGGTGCAGCTTTGGCACAAAAATATAGAGATACTGATTATCTCCACGCCACTGCTCGTGTGCGCGCTATGGAAAATTCCATGCTATCCGGCAAGGACCTGAGAAAGATGATTGACGCAAAGTGCGCGGAGGAAGCATACAAGGTGCTGGCAGATGCTGTTGGACAGGGCTATGCCCTTGCCAATTACGAACAGGCACTAAACCATAACCTGAAAGAAGCATATCGTCTGGTAGAGACAATTGCTCCTAACCCGGTCATTGTTTCAATTTTTCGGTATAAATATGACGGCCATAACCTGAAAACCCTAATTAAGGCAAAAAAGACGGCAGCAGACCGCACAGACATTCTTAGTGATTTGGGAAATGTATCTGCCGAGACAGTAGCCGCAGAGCTTAATGCAGAGCGTTTTGAAAAGGTGAATCCCATTTTGGGTGCAGCAGCACTGGAGGCTTTAGAGGCTCTTGCCAAAAGCGGTGACCCTCAGCAGGTAGACTTGCACATGGATAAGGCTGTGCTGGAAGCGATGTATCAGGCTGCCACAGAATTTGACAATGCATTTTTAACTCGCTTTGTGGCGGCACAAATTGATATTGCCAATCTGCGCACTGCGGTACGTATGCTGCGAATGGGCAAAGAAGTCTTTGCTCTTAACCGCATTATGGTAGAGGGGGGCAGTATCAACCTGTCCCGAATTTCTGAGGCGTACCTAAAAGGTGCCGAGGAGCTGACATCCCTGATTGCAGCTTCAGATTATGGTAAATATCTGGAGCCCGCTTTTGCGGCACTGCGTGGCAAAGGCAGCTTGACCCTGTTTGAAAAGTTGTGCGACAACTATCTTGTTTCGCTGCTGGGCAATGTTAAAACCGTACCCTTTGGTGTAGAGCCGCTGATTGCTTACCTGTTTGCCAAGGAGGCCGAAACCAAGGCCGCCCGTATTGTAATGGCATCCAAGCTGGCAAATGTATCGGCGCAGCAGATTACAGAAAGGTTGCGTGATACCTATGCGTAGTAAGATTGCAGTTGTGGGCGAAAAAGAAAGCGTCCTGGGTTTTAAAGCCGTTGGCTTTGATGTATACGAGGTGTCCACGCCCGACGAGGCGGAGGCAACTGTTCACCGTCTTGCCGGTGGCGGCTTCGGTATTATCTTTATTACAGAGCAAACCTTGGTTCACATTCCCCAGGTAATGGAGAAATACAAGGTGAGCCAGACTCCCGCAATCATTCCCATCCCTGGGCGAGAAGGCCCCATCGGAATAGGAATGAACAGTGTACGCAAAAGTGTGGAGCGTGCTGTCGGCGCAGATATTCTCTTTAAGGACGAATAGTTTTTCCGGCAGTGTGGGTGAGCGGAAGTAGGCTTCTACCGCTCGTTTCTAGTAAACAAGCCTGAATCGAATTTTAAGTAGGTGAAATAGAGTGAGCCAAGGAAAAATTGTTAAGGTGTCCGGCCCCCTGGTTGTTGCCGCGGGAATGCGTGACGCCAACATGTTTGACGTGGTACGCGTCGGCGAACTGGGACTCATCGGTGAGATTATTGAAATGAGAGGCGACAAAGCCTCTATTCAGGTCTACGAGGAGACCTCCGGTCTGGGACCGGGCGCTGAGGTTGTATCCACCGGCGCGCCTCTTTCTGTGGAGCTGGCCCCCGGTATTTTGGAAATGATCTTTGATGGTATTCAGCGTCCGCTGGAAAAAATTAAGGGTCTGACGGGCAGCACCATTGCCAGAGGTATTTCTGTAACTTCCCTGGACCACGATAAGAAGTGGGCCTTTAACGCTACCACCAAGGTAGGGGACAGGGTAGTGGCCGGTGACATCATCGGTACCGTTGAAGAAACCAGCGTAATTACCCATAAAATCATGGTTCCTACAGGTATTCAGGGTGAGCTTGTTGCCATTGAAAGCGGCGAATTTACCATTGTAGACCCTGTGGCCAAGGTAAAGAAGGACGACGGCACTGTTGTAGACGTGACCATGCTGCGCAAGTGGCCCGTCCGTCAGCAGCGTCCCACCCAGCGCAAGCTGTCTCCCGACAAGCCTATGGTAACCGGCCAGCGTGTTATTGATACCTTGTTCCCCATTGCCCGTGGCGGCACGGCAGCAGTTCCCGGCCCTTTTGGAAGCGGTAAGACTGTAGTGCAGCACCAGCTGGCAAAGTGGAGCGATGTTGATATTGTTGTTTACATTGGCTGCGGCGAGCGCGGAAATGAAATGACCGACGTTCTCCGCGAATTCCCCGAGCTTAGAGACCCC
>JAEYXR010000075.1 GCA_023431215.1 Bacillota bacterium | reverse complement strand
GGGCTTACCCCTGAAATGCGGGAGGCTTGTCCCAGATTCAGCGGACTGATTTTTTTCAGTTTTTCTAACGCCTCCAGACGCAGTCAACGTATCTGGCTTTAGTCTATTCCCGTCAGAGGCATGCTTTCCAACCGGCGCATCTGTTCTACCTGAGCCAGCTGCTTTTTAATGTATCCTTCATATTTTATCTCTACTTCTACCTGTTCTGCCACATGGGGATGCAGCTGGGGACGCTGGGGATCAAAAGGTTTTAGCCCCTCATAGCTTACCTGGGGGCGTTTCAGCAGCTCCGCCGCCTTTATGCTTTGGCGCAAAGAGGCGGTGCCCAGCTGCTCCAGCCACAAATTAAGCTCTTCTGTACAATAAATGGTAGTTTCTTCCAGTCTCTTTATTTCAGCCGTCTTGTCTTCCTGTTGGCGTAGAAAATTTTGATATCTCTGCTCTGAAATTAGCCCAAGCTCATATCCCAGGGGTGTTAGACGTACATCGGCATTGTCCTGCCTCAGCAGCAGACGATATTCGCTGCGGCTGGTCATCATACGGTAAGGGTCCATACAGCCCTTGGTTACCAAATCATCTATCAGCGTACCGATATAGGAGCCGGAGCGTTCCAGAACAAGGGGCTTTCTGCCCAGCACCTGGTGTGCCGCATTAACACCTGCCACAAAGCCCTGTGCGGCGGCCTCCTCATAGCCTGATGTTCCGTTAAACTGGCCTGCACCAAACAACCCGGGCACAACCTTACATTCCAGGGTGGGCAGCAGCTGGGTTGGGTCGATGCAGTCATACTCAATGGCATAGGCACTGCGCATCATCTCCATATTTTCCAGCCCTGCAACGGTGTGATACATTGCAATTTGCACCTCTTCGGGCAAAGAGCTGCTCATACCCTGCAGCTACATTTCCTCCGTGTTTTCACCCATGGGCTCAACAAAAAGCTGGTGGCGGGGCTTATCTGCAAAGCGTACCACCTTATCTTCAATACTGGGGCAGTATCGTGGCCCAACCCCCTCTATGTTACCACCGTATAGCGGCGAGCGGTGGATATTCTCTTGAATGACCCTGTGTGTATCGGCATTGGTATAAGTAATATAGCAAACTTCCTTGTTATGCAGGGTAGCGGCATCTGTTTCAAAAGAGAGAGGATTGATAGGCTCATCCCCTGCCTGCACCCCCATCTTGGAAAAATCCAAAGAACTGCGGCGCACCCGTGCCGGTGTTCCGGTTTTAAAGCGGCGAAGCGTAATGCCAAGTTCTTTGAGGCTTTCTGACAAAGCAACGGAAGGATGCATGCCATCCGGACCGCTTTCTACTGTATACTCCCCTACAAAAATTTTTCCTTTTAAAAATGTACCTGTAGCTATGACCACGCAAGGTGCGGTAAACCGTGCGCCCATAGCAGTTACTACCGCACAGATGTGACCATTCTCATCTGTCTCTACTGCTACAATTTCTGCCTGTTTAAGGTACAAATTCTTTTGCTTTTCCACCACATGCTTCATATGGATATGGTAGGCCATGCGGTCGGACTGAACCCGCAGGCTGTGCACTGCCGGGCCTTTGCCCAGGTTCAGCATACGGCTTTGCAGCATGGTGGCATCTGCACCCTTACCCATTTCGCCACCCAAAGCATCCAGCTCCCGCACAAGATGCCCCTTGGCCGTGCCACCGATGCTGGGGTTGCAGGGCATATTGGAGATGGCATCCAGACTGATGGTAAATAAAATTGTGCGGCAGCCAAGACGTGCGGCAGCCAGCGCGGCTTCTACACCTGCATGACCCGCACCCACTACGGCAACATCAAATTTTCCTGCTTCATAGGTTTTCATATGGCTTTATGCTCCCAAACATGTAAAGTCTGCACCGAAACAGCAGCTAAAACAACTATTTATTATACGGCTTTTAGTTGCTGATTTCAAGCTGCCGTTGAATTGCTACCCAAACAAAGCATACTGACCGGGCAGCAGCCAGATTTTAAGCAAATACAGCACCAGCAGGTGGGCTGGGTAGTAGGCATAAAAAAGAAACTGGGTAAAGCGCCCTCCCCTGCCCTTTTGACCGCTATAAAACCACAGCAGCACCGCAGCCAGAAATAGCCCGGATTGTATTGATACATTTGCAAGTGCCTGGTCAGGGCTCCCAAATTTGGCATACATCATGTAAAACTCTACATGCAGCCAGCAGACAACTGCGCAAAACGCAATGGTTCTGGGGAGACGATTGTCTCTAAAAATATGAAAGCACAGGCAAAACAGCACCGCATAATAGCTCCAGTCGCAAAAGGCCGCTGCCGCACACGTCAGCACAACCGCCAAAATGCGCAAAACCAACGGCAGCGTGGTATCCCATGCCATCAATGCAATCAAACATAAAAACAAGGTAAACAGCATATTGCCCACAGGATAAAACAGCGTGCCTGAGTTATACAGTGAAAAGGGAATTTGGGCAATCACTGCCGCCAGCAGCATCCTGAGGAGATATTTTTCCTTTGAGCGGGTATAGTGATACCCCTCTACCAGGCAAAAACACATAATAGGCGCTGTTGTGCGTCCCAAAAAATGAAGAACAAAGCCCATGGAACTTAGCCGTGGCACAAACGCCCAGCCAATATGGTCTAATGTCATGGCAAAAATAGCCCAAAGCTTGAGTACAAAACTGGACATCCGCATGCCTCCCTGTTTGCTTGTGTAATTTTTGATACAAGGCTTTATTGATAGGCAGTATGATTCTTTTCTGCCCTGATTATCGTTAGGAATTATCTTTGTGATGTGTGTAATGCGGTAATTTTAAAAAGTTTTCCACAATGAATGGGTGCACGTGTGGAAAGCCTTATTTGCCCACACAAAAATTTTCGAACACACGGTCTATGACATGTACTGAGGCCCGCTCACCGGTAAGCTCTAGCAAAGCATCCAGCGCTTCTTCTATACAAACCGAAACCGCGTCCAGTGTTTGACCAAATCCTAAGCTATCCATGGCTTCCTCTATGGAAGCCAGTGCACTGGTAACACAGCTTAGCTGGCGCTGGTTAGCAATGAGCCCGGCATTGGGGTTAAGATCTGCCATCCCCACAAGTCGGGTAATGGTTTTTTCCAGCTCCTTTACTCCCTTGGCGTTTTTCGCAGAGATTTCAAGAACCTCTGGAATATAAGGCAGGATATCCTTTTTGACAACACAGGGCTTAAGGTCAGATTTGTTCAGCAACGCAACACATAAGCGGCCTTTCAGCTTGTCCAGCAGTTCCTTATCTCCCTGCTCCAAAGGGCGGGAGCTATCTATCACCGCCAAAATCAGCTCTGCAGTTTCCATTCTCTCCAAGCTTCTGTCCACACCAATACGCTCCACCACATCGGCAGTTTCCCGTATTCCGGCTGTATCGCTTAAGTTCAGCATTAAATCGCCCACTCGTACCGTGTCTTCTATGACGTCCCTTGTGGTGCCGGGGATATCTGTAACAATGCTTTTTTGGCAGCCTGCCAGCAGGTTCATCAAGGTAGATTTTCCCACATTGGCACTGCCCACAATGGCAGTGGGGATCCCCTCCCGCATCAGCCTGCCGGCATGGTAGGTAGAAACCAGCCTTTTTAGTTCATTTTTTGTCTTGGTAAGGGTATTTTCCAACTGACAAGTCAGTACCTCCTCCACATCTTCCTCTGGGTAATCAATCCATGCAGAAATATGGGCGGCAGAGTCGGTAAGTTCATTGGCAAGGGCCATAACAGCGTGATAAAGTGCACCGTCACGTGCTCTAAGGGCGGCACGAACAGCCTGACTGTTCTCACTGGCAATAATATCCGCAACACTTTCCGCCTGAGTCAGGCTCATTTTACCGTTTAAAAAAGCACGCTTGGTAAATTCACCCGGCCCGGCCGGTACTGCCCCATGAGCAATGGCGGCAGACAGTACCTGCTCCAACACAAAGTGTCCTCCGTGGCAGCAAAATTCTACCACATCCTCCCCTGTATAGCTTTGAGGAGAGCGGTAAACAAACATCACAGCCTCATCCAGCTCCTGTCCATGTTCCACCACTTTTCCCAAGGCACCGGTATACCCTGCCATATCCATGGGTAGCTTGTTGCCTCTTTTGGGGTAAAATATCTCTCCCGCTATCTCAAAAGCCTTGACGCCCGATAGGCGTACAATGCCAATGCCGCCGACCTACTGCCTGAAGACGAGCAGGCCAGCGCATGACCACTTTCTCGCCGAACGGCATTCCCGACCCCGGTGGTCCGGCCGGGACATTCGCCGCGCTGGAGCGCACCGAATCCATCGTCCAGGTCACCGGCGGTGTGGCCACCACGACCTCGGTGCGGGTCGCCATGGGCACCCACGTCGAGCACGCCTCGGTGATGCGCCTCATCCGTGACAACCTCGCCGACTTCCACGAGTTCGGAAGGGTCGGATTTGAAACCGAACCCTTCAACACCGCCGGTGGAACACAGCGCCGTGAGATCGCAATCCTCAACGAGGACCAGGCCACCCTACTGCTGACGTACATGCGCAACAGCGAGATCGTGCGCGACTTCAAAAAGCGTCTTGTCCGCGAGTTCTCCGCGCTGCGTCGCGCCGCCGTCCCGGCACTCACCGGCCCGGAGTTGGTCGCCGCCGCGCTCGTTGAGGCCAACCGGATGCTCACCGCTAAGGATGAGCGGATTGCGGAGCTGGCGCCGAAGGCCGAGTTCTTCGACGAGTTGATGGACGCCGACGGCTGCTACACGATGCAGGCC
>JAEYXR010000056.1 GCA_023431215.1 Bacillota bacterium | reverse complement strand
GGGCGGCGCTGTGCTTACTGCTGATTACGCAGCCAAAATAGGCGCTGATTTTTATGCCCGTGATGCCAAGGCCTCGGTAGATTATGCCAGAGAGATGATAAAAGCTTAAAGACAAAAAAAGACCTGTTCTTAAAAGCAGTGCCCTAATAAGGATGTTTTCAAAAGCAGCAGCTATGATAATTCTCATAGCTGCTGCTTTTCGCCCTTTAATGGCTCGGGATACTTCCCGTAAAAGCTTGTCCTACAATATCTCGTCACAGCCAAACTGTGATTGGATCAACGATTTTCTTATGCTACAATAAAACTTATACAGAGTATTTATACAATGGACATCGTTCAAATTTAAATTTTACACGTTCTTTTCTTTATCTCGCTTGTAGCGGCATATTAAAAATAGTATATTAAAATCAATAGAGTTTGAAATATACAGGAGAAACTAATGAATGGCTTATGGACGTATATACCTATTTTTGTTTTAGTAATAATTGTTGTAGTTTTTCATAAAAAATTTGATACGGAAGAAAAAGTGGACAAAGGAATAGAATTATTCTATTGGAAATTAAGTTATAGAAGAAAATTTATTAGAACTATTTGGATGTTTCCAATATTTGCAATTTTAATTATATTGCGTCATATCACATTTCAATCATCTGTTCAAACTTTCACAATTGGAGTTTTGATATTTATATTACTTTTGGCTCAAGCAATTTATAATTATAAAAAATGGAAAAACGAAAAATGAGAATCTCATTTTATTTGTAAAATTATAAGCGTAACATGAATGAGGGCGTCACCATCTTGTAAAAGCGGTGACGCCCTCAAAGCATCCTTATCGGAGAGATGCTAAAGGAACAGGTCTTTTTTATGTTCTGCCAAAAACTGGCTTTACCATCTTGACGTATGGCTGCGCAGCATCAGCAAAATTGTAATAAGCAAAACAACCGGCGCAATCAGAATACACATAAGCCCCAATCTTTGGGAAAAAATTGCTCCAACCCCGGCGCCAACAATAAACACACCAATAACGCTAAAGTATTGCAAGCTTATATAAAGCGACTGCCGCTTATGGCTGCTGCCATAATGATACAAATTTTCGGCAGCACTGCGAAGGTTGCCGGTGCACATGGTGGTGGCATAAGGGTTGCCGTTCAGTTTACGAAAAGCATCTACCTGTAGCGAACATACAAACGCTACTGCAGCGTTGGCTAGTGCATTGGCACTTGTTGGAATAAAGGCAACGCCACAAAGCACTACCGACTCCAGTAATAAAATCAACTGGCGCCAATGTATTTTTGCAAAACGAAACTTTGACCTAATACATTGCGATACAATTACTCCCAGAACAAAGGCAGAAATGGGAATTAAATATTGCAATGTTTTGGCATAGTGCCCTTCAAAAAAATGGATGCCAAGCATAACAATATTCCCTGTTTGGGCATTGGCAAACACCCCGCCGCGCAGCACATATGTATATGCATCCAAAAAGCCTCCGGTAAAGGCCAGCAACAGGCCTACTGCCATAGACTCGGACATCTGTAATTTTAGGGTTGTCTGCATTTGTTTTACACCACTTCCTTTGCTTCAATGAATCATTAAGTTGCCAAAGATAAAATAAATTATTTTTATGAGTACAAACATTTATAAATGTTAATAGCATACCACATTACATATGGTAATTCAAATGGCACTGCAACAAAAACAAAGCCGGCAAAAAAGAGCAAATGCCTTCTTGCAACTTGTCAAATAAGCTTTTTTATCACACCACCCATCCCTTGGTGGCATAGTATGAGTGGGAAGCCAAAACCCGACCGCATCTCTGCGGTCTTACCTTTGGAAAGGAGGTCTTTTCTTTGACCTATGAACCTTTGAGCATCGGGATGGATGCTCCCGATTTTACCGCCACCACCACCTTCGGCCCTATCCGCTTTTCTGACTACCGCGGCAAATGGGTGGTATTCTTTTCTCATCCAGGAGATTTTACACCTGGCTATATAGGCTAACATCAAAATAAGCTGCTATATTCGCCTTTACTTACAAGGAGCTAGTGTCAAATCTTTTATTGAATTATTGTACCATGATTTTTTTAAGCATGTAATACCTTATCGCGATTTATCTGGATAATATCGTTCCAACCACTTAAATTCATTTCGGTCTTCGTTGGTCTCATACCATCCGTTTTGATAGAGGCGATGAATTCGTTGAAAATACTCTTCATACATTTTAGCTGCACGTTCCATTGAATAATTTTCTTCTGCCCACTTTCTACAATCAATTGGTTTGATATTGGAGATATGATTGACTGCCCAACAAAATTCTTCGAATGTCCTGCAGCGATATCCTGTCACTCCATGTAAAACTGTTTCAGGGAAAGCTCCCCAATCAGTGGTAATAACAGGTGTTCCACAAAACTGAGCTTCCATATTTACTGAACCAAAAGGTTCAAAATAGCAAGTGGGCATAAGAACAGCCTTGGCATTTCCTAATAGCTTTGCTCTTTCTTCCGGGCCAACCGCAGGATGATATACAATATGTTTTTCTTTACTTAAGGAAAGACCTTCTGATGGATTGTCCAAAGATCCTTGACCTACAATATATAATTTGTTTCCTGTCGCTTTTGCTACATCAGAAGCAATTTGAACTCCCTTACGGTTGACAATGCGTCCAAAGTAAATTAAATAGTCCTGCTTCTCTGAAACAAACGGAAAGTCGTTAGGATCGTAATAATTAGGGATTACTGCATCATACCAAGGGCCATCCTCAAATTTTAACAAACCGTATGTATAATGCATCCAAGCATAGGATTCAAAAATTCGATAATTGGCGAATACGCCCGGATATCCTATTCCAGGTTCAATTGCAATTAAGTTTACTGCATCAGCAATGGCTTTTTGATAAATTCCCATGGGACACAGCAAAATATCCTTGTCCTTTTTACGCGCATTGATTGCCGTAATAGCATTTTGTGTAAAGTTCTGATATGCTTTATCATTTGCATCATAGCTAAAAAAACTTGTTGAGCGATCAGAGTTGCCATATGTTTCCTTAAGAATATCCTGTGTAGATACTTCAATAAATTCATCACATACTACTTCTGATCCTTCTACACCATAAAAATAAACAACATGTCCATATTGCTTTATCATCTCTGCCAGCCTGATAGTTTTTTGGGTAAAGGGACATGCTGAGTTTTTTCTATTGGTTTCAATATGTGCGGGTCCTAAAATATGAAATCGAAGTTTTGACATAGATTTTCTCCTTAAAGCAATTATTTTATTTGCTACTAAGGTAGAAATAATTCCACCTTAGTAGCAAAAGATTAATGCATAACTCTTATTACAATATCTATCTGTGAGAATACTTTTACGTGTCTTAATATTTGAATTGGACGGGTTATTAACAGTTATTAAAAAGTCTAAACTATATCGGGTGAATTAAAATGATTGCTATTGGTAGCCTCGTATCAACTTTCTCCGTTATAGCCTATTTCTTGAGAATTTCTGCTTTGCAGGAAGAAACAAACGTAGGATCACTATTGTTTGGACCTACAAGTACTATCACACCAAACTCATTTTCCAAAACAGTACCCGATCCCACAGTTTGACCACCGGCTTTGATGGAGACGCTCGTAGTGCCCACCGGTACATACGAACGGACAGCAGCTTCGCAATCTGCACCGCAGCCTGTAATAGGCGGTGTTGGTGCAGGAAGATAGGTGATTTCATCATTATAGGTGGCACTACTGATTCTAATTGCAGCAATCCTACATACTGAAACAGCTTCTTGTGGAACAGCCTGGTTATTTGTGAGTTGGAAAAGACCCGCGTTTGGATTTGTGTTTGGCGGAGGAAGCAGGCTTCCTGCACGACCGCTAACGTTATCTCCACTTTCCATGGCAACTATTACTGTATCCTCTGGGTAAAGTTGAATAATTTGCCGGAGTATATTTCTCATCTGTGCAACACAAGCACACTCTGTATCACTACCTGCTGGCCCGCTGGGTCCACTTGGCCCGCTAGGTCCGCTGGGTCCACTTGGCCCGCTGGGTCCACTTGGCCCGCTAGGTCCGCTGGGTCCACTAGGTC
>JAEYXR010000135.1 GCA_023431215.1 Bacillota bacterium | reverse complement strand
CATTTTTACCATTTGCTTGGTCAGTCGGCCTGCCAGCGGCAGCTCAATGTGTCCGTTGGTTGTGTCGTAAAGGTGCAGTGAAAGCTGCGAAATGTTATCGTAATAAGGCTGATCTACCAAAAAAACCAAAGCTCCGCTTTGCGGCTTTTTTTCAAAAACGCTGACATCCGGCTCTCCGGGATTTACAAAGGGCTGCTCAGCCAGCCAGGTTGCCTGAGACGGTGGCATCATGTGCCCCTCATTTAGCGATACATAGATATGATTAAAAATACTGGGGATACTGTACCCGATTTCTTTTGCTGATTTGTTTTCTTTTGCAAAATCAATGGTTACATTCAGCGCCAGATAAATTTGACCTGACGGGGCGGGAATTCCCTTAAAAATATCCATTAAATAAGCTTCTGACACAGAGAGCTTGGCAAATTTATTGCTGCCGTGTTTGTTTGTGAAGGGAACGCGCAGAAGAATATTGCTTTGTGTACCGGGCTGGTCGCCGCCATACAGAAGCTGGGCTGCATCACTGTTATAAGCCGTATATTTTTCGCCGGTAGACAGCTTTACCATCTGTGGGTCAATTTGTTTGCCGAGGCCTGTCTTTGGTGTAAAATTTGGCAGTGGAACTGAAGTGTAGAAGTTCATCCGTCCGCCGTCGTCAGTGGTACAGTCAACCCCCAGTGTAAAATCGATCCCCTTTTTTGGCGTGGGAGTACCAAGTTTGGAAAGAAGCTCATCGAGTTTTTTGCCAATTTCCTCGGGGCTGTCGGTAACAATATAGTCGCCGCCTGTATTTTCTGCAGAGGTTTTAAAGATGGTTTCCAGCTCGGTGTGATAAGCCCCGTCAGGAAGTCCTGCAAACAGCACCTGAATACCGGATTCCTTGAGTTTGGCAAAAACAGCGTCGTGCTCTTCGGGGAAGGTGGGATCGTACAATGCAAGATCGGTAAAAAATACCAGTACCCGCTTTTGAGAAGGAATGGAAGACAGGTTGTAATAGGCAAGGTTAAGAGCCTCATTTGTAGGAGTACCCCCGGAGCCGTACAAATATCCCAAAGCCTGAAGAACCGGTCCCTTTTGGTCGGTTGTAATTTGCTGATAGCCGGGAGGGATGCCGCCGATTTCCGGCGTTGCAAAGCTGCCCAACTGCATCAGGGTACCTGAGGGTATCTTTAAAATAAAGTCATGGAAAATGGCTTTCATACGATCCATCCGCCAGCCGGTGTCTCCGCTTTCGCTCGGCTCCATATCCATAGAGCCGGAAGTATCTATCATAAAGGACACTACCGGAACCGATGAAGTTGTATCGGCTGGAATAACAGGTCTTTGGTAAGTGACAGCAAATTGGTTGCCAAACTTGCCTGCAACCGAGGCGAATGCCCCTTTCAGTGCAGCCTGGTCAGCGGCGGCAAAGTATCCGCCGTTGGAGGAAGCGGCGCTCATGGCAACAAGCGTAGAGGGATCGTGCCCCGAGCCAAAGCCGATGGTAAGCACCGATGCACTACCGGCGGCAATCCGCTCAAGGAGGTCTTCTTTGGAAATGGTGCTTCCCTCTCCGTCAATGCCCGGTTCACGGCTGTCGGCACCGTCTGAAAAAACCACAATATAGCCACGTTCTTTGCCATCAAGAAGTTCCAGACCTTGTGCAGTGGCATCATAAAGTGAAGTTGCACCGCCCTCCTTGATGCTGTCCAGTGCTTTTAGGATTGAGGTTTTGTCGTTGCCCTTGTGCTTGGTAATAATTTGGGCAAACTGAATGAGCTGAATGGAGGTGTTTTCCGGAAGGCTCTGAACAAAGCTTTTGGCTGCTTCCAAACAGGGCTTCATATTTTCCCCCATGGATCCGGAGGAATCCAGCACCAGCACCACATTAGATGCGGCAGGCTGCCTCTGAATGTCAGTAACCACTGCGCAAACACCGTTTTCGGTTATTTTTATATTCTCTTTGGCAGGAAAAACATCCCGCTCTAAGGGATCGTTGAGGACAAAGGTTGCAATGGCGGTATCGCCGGAGGCAACATTGCCCAAAAGCTCAACGCCGCCTGTGTTTTCTTCAAAGCTGCCAAAAAGTCTGGACATTGCACCTGCAGCAACATTTGTTTCGGGTGGGATGGTGACAGTAGTAATTTCTCCCGCATTTACTGGTACCAGCCGCAGGTAGCTACCTGAGTCGGGGGATCCTGCGGAGACAGTTACCTGATAATAACCTGCTGGAGCAGCAAAAAACAGATCTCCGTTTTCTTGGGCAAAGCCCATCAATTCTTTATGGGCAACCGTGACCTCACTGTGGGTGATGGTTGCCCATTGGGCAGTATATACCTTTGCCGTACCCACAGGAGCGCCCACCACACGAATTGCACCCGGTGCTTCGCCCCAATTGACGGCCGGAATATCAGCTACGGTATCAAGCCTCAGTGTAATTTCCTCCGGTGCCGGGCAGCTTGTGTTCCATTCCAATTTCCAGCAAAGCTCACCCTGGGTAATGGGGAGGTCATCCAGTACAAATCGATTGGTTTTTTTAAGATTTAAAGCATCGGCACCTAATGGCAGCATGGTTTCGTATTGGTATCTTCCTAACTGCTCCTCACTTGTAATGGTAATTGCAACACCAGCATCAGATTCACCCAGAAGAGTTACCGTTGCAGATTGCAGTTTGCCGTTGGTAGGAGGGGAATAGAGGGTTAGCCCATGTTCAAGGTCGCTGGGGTGGATGGTAACAGTCTTACCGATGGGCAGGGTGTTGGTTTTGACTACTTGAATTTCCACTCCGTTTTCTGTTTGGCTTGCATCTGCCCACCAGCTTGCTGACTCGCCTTCCGGAATACAAAAAGTAGAGTGATCACGTGTGCCGGGAAACCACTGGCCGCCAGCTTCCCGGACATACCAGCGAAGCCAGTAAAGGGAATATTCCGGGTCTTCAATAGAAAGTACCCAGGAGTCACCCTCTTTAAGTTCTCTTTTTTCAACATATCCATCTAACATATAGAGCATTACATCATGATCACCAGATTCGCTGGGGGCTTGAACACTGCTATAAAGAGCATAAGAACCCAAAGGGTTGAACAAGGGAACAGGGGTTTCTCCCCAGTCGTCAGCCGCTCCTGTTTTAAGCAGTACAAAATCTTTCCCTGGCTCGCCGATTCCGTCAGCTGGCTCCTTTGTAATGCCATCATATTGCGGTGGCTGCGGCACTTCAGAATTTGTGCCATCTAAGGGTTGTTTTTGCTTGCCGCACCCGGAGAAAGAGGTTAAGGCTATACAAGCTGTCAGCAGTAAAGCAAAGAAACGCTTTCCTTTTTTCATTTTGCTACCTCACGTTAAATAGCTGTTTGATGCAATAGGGCCGCATATGGAATTCACATGCAGCCCCTTCCTAAAATTTATTGTAATTTTTGACCACATTCACCACAGAATTTTATGCCCGGTGTATTTTGTGCTCCACAAGCGGGGCATTTTGCGTCTGTTGGTGGGGCTGCTTCTGCTGGCTTTTCTCCCTTTAGCGATTCAACCTCTAATTGCAGCGATGCAATTTCATCCAATGATGATTTAATCATACCGCAATACTCTACAATTTCCGCAGGGGCATCTGAGGCGTTACACATTTGCTCATAGTAGTACTCGCCAATTTTTGCTTTGTAGCCCGCAATTTTTGACTGCTCGGTGGTAATTTTAGAGTTAAGCTTGGTAATTTCAAGCATTTCACCGGTTTTGTCTACAGCACTTTTTGCAATATCTCCCAACTTATTTAAAAAAATAGACATATTAAAACCTTCCTTCTGTCAATCGTCACAATCAATTTTATTCTCTATAGCTTTTTACCGCAGTTGCCACAAAATTTAGTTCCGGGTACATTTTCTGTACCGCAATCCGGGCATACGGCTGCTTTGGATGCGTTCATAGCACTTCCGCAATGGTTGCAAAAGCGAACATCCTGTGCATTTTCTTTTCCACATCGGGGGCATTTTGCAAGAGACAGAGAAGCACCACAGTTGTTACAGAATTTTCCTGTACCGGCAGGCTTGCCGCACGTGGGGCAAACCGTAGTTTTGCTTTCCAATTTGCCCGACCATACGGTTTCATTTTCCACGGCTTCGTCCAGATTACGCTGCATAGCAGCCGCCTTTGCGCGGGCAACAGCAATTTCCTGCCTTGGGGCACACTCAACGCAAAGTCCCTCATCTTCATTCCAATCTGCATCACACACCCATTTATGGCAGGCATGACAGCGATGAAAATGTTGTTGGGCTTCGTTTTGTGCCCGGTTAAATGCGGCTTCATGTTCTTTTTGCCATTCGGCGCTCATGCCGTCAAACCGTTCGGAAAGGACATTGCTGCCCCGTTCTACTGCCCAGCCAAGGTTGTTAAGAACATTTCCGCCAAACAGGGTACTTGCTGCCCAAACTCCTTGGCCAATACCGCGAATTTTAGAATTTTTTTTGTGTGTTTCGGACTCCACAAAGCTGGTTTTATAACCATCCTGACAAATATCACAGTAAAAGGTAAACTGAAACCCGGCTTCTGTGGAATTGTCTTCGTAATTTCTTGTGAATGCCTTTAGCATGGCTAGACCCTCCTGATTACAGCTTTTTACCACAGACAGTACATTTTGTATTTTCAAAAAATTGTAGCTCCCCACAACGTGGATTGGGGCACTTTTTTAGTAAACTTACCTCACATACATCGCATTTATCTCCAACAAATGTTTGTGCTTTGCACTGGGGACAAGGGATATGAAGAATTCTGCCGCAGCTGGAGCAGCAAATGTCGCTGCGGTCAACCTCACGCAGACAGGCAGGGCAAAGATCCCAAAAGGGGCTGTGACTACCGCATTTGGGGCAAAATCGGCTGTCTCTATTTAAAAAAGTACCGCAATGTCTGCAGGGCTGTTTGTAGATTGCCATCTTTTCACCTTCTTGCTTTAGCTTTTACTTGTACGGTTAGCTCTGACCCAAAGCCTTTGTTAGGGTAGATCAACTATAGCTTAATTCCGCATCCGCCACAAAATTTTTGGTTATTTTGGTTTTTTGAACCGCATGTTGGACAGATGATTTCTGCTGTTGTATCTATAGAGCGTGTAGGTAGCGTAGAAATTGGTTGTACAGTTTTCTGTAAAGGAACTTTGGAGCGGGAACGTTTTTTTGCTAGGATGATACCTATAGTAATGATTACAAATAAAACCAGAACACCTACTACTATTCCTACAGTAAAAAGTTGGGATGATTTTATGACAAGCGATTTAGTCGAACCGCTTGACACCACACTTGAGCTGTCGCTTGACGAAGTATTTGGTATGGGAGATGTTCCTTCAAGTGAGCTGCATTCACTGAGCAGTTCTACTACCACCGGGATACCGGGGCTTATTTCATTAATCTTGCGCAATAGCTGTGCCGCGCCTCGGTAGTCTTTTGCAGTATAAAGTACAACCGCTTTTTTGTATTCTGTTGTAAACTGGCTTTCAGAAGGAGTGATGTTTAGTTCGTTTAAAAATTGCCTGGCAATGCTGATAGGTACTGCAAAGTTCATACCAGAGGCTGATGCTCCGCTATCTTCCAGCATACCAAAGGTGTTAATACCAATAACCTCACCAGCTGCGTTAAAGAGAGGGCCTCCGCTATTGCCACCATGGATGTCGGCGCTGGTCTGCAGAATGCTCCAGCCTCCAGCCATTTGTTTTTTTGCGCTGATGAGTCCGCTTGTCAGTGTGGGTTCCTGAATTGCCTGCTCAACATTAAATGTGCCGTTTACCGTTGCTACAGCAGGGTAGCCCATAGCATAAACGGAGTCTCCGGTCTTGATGAAGCTGTCGTCACCCAGAGTGACGGTAGGTAAATTGGTTTTATCCAGTTTGAGAATAGCCACATCCTTGCCCGGAATACCCTCGCCCTTTTTTCGCAGATCGAGTTTGACTGCCTTTGTTCCGGCGTCACTTCCCTGGGTAACGCTGCCCATGAACCCAAGGTATTCCACGCTTAAATTGCTAACCTGCATGCCCTGTGCCAGCACAGAATAAAAGCTCTGCGCCAAAAAGTCGATGTCTTCCTGTGCGGCATGAACACCGGTTAGCTCAAAAAGACTTTGTTCAAAGTTCTGTACGGCCTGGGTGACATAATCCGCAAGGGTATTGTAGGCAAAATTCATATACAGAGTCTCTTCGTCGGTCTCTACCACATGGGCGTTGGTCAGCAGATACCCGTCCGGTGTTACGATGAACCCTGTGCCGATAAAAGAGCTTTCGGTATAATTAGAAATTATATTTCCACTGGGGTAAACAAACTGTGGCAAAAACTGGGCAAAAATTTGAAGATAGGCTGAGGTAAGTTGATCCATTGCGCCGGTTAGTTTACCTTCGTTCGCCAGTTGATCCAGGGCAGTGTCAATTGCATCAAAAATTGCAGAGTCTACGTCCAGTTCTTCTACGGTAACATCCGCTGACCAGGTTGATTGAATTAGTATCACACCCGGTTTATTAATCAGTGCGAGGCTACGGGTATCCAAATCTTCTGTGGCATAAGCCGTAGAAAATAACAACATACAACAACAAGCCATTGTCAATACCAATAGTCTTTGCAGCGCAAAACACTTTTTTTTCACGCATACACCCCCATGACCTTTACCTTGTTAAAATTGAAGTGATTACTTTTTGGTTTGTCAGTAAGATAAGCCATTTTATGCAATAACAGGTTAATCAGGTTTAACTTTACTTATTTTATTTTGTAAAATATTTTTTCAAAAGAAGTCTCATCTTCAGCAATGATAAGGTTTCCGTCATTGCTCCATCCGAATATCAACTGCTCATCATTACATACCTTGTCTGAATAGGGTTTCATTCCACTTCGATTATCTGCGGAGGGGTACCAACTTTCCCGAATATTAGAGAGTGTAATGATATTTTCGTCGACAACATAGCCTCCCTGCCAAAAAATGATGCCGCTGATATTGGGGCCAGAACCACCCAGCAGGTACTTGAAAGAACCATCGGCGTAAAATTGATAATACTCTCCACTAAAGCCACTGATGGCCAGATTACCGGCAGCATCAAAATAATCCACGTTTGGGCCTTCGGAGGACCAAGATCCAAGGAGAGGTGTAGGTTGCTCACCTGTTTCGACAGGCGGCTGAGGCTGGGTGTTATTACTGGAGCTGACATGGCTGGAAACAGAAGAATCAATAGGTCTATTTTCTGTAGTGGTACTGCTCATATCATCAATAATTACAATTTCACAGGCGCAAGGAAAAAGACACAAAGCAACACTGAAGAGGATCACCCAAAACCTTCCTATAAAGCCTATTAAAAGGCTACACCTTTTGCTCTTATGGTGTAGAATGGGCATTGGTGTACGCCTCCTCATAGGTCTTGCCCACATAGGCGTAATCCTTGAATTCTTCCTGGTCAATCTTCATGGGAACCATACCGTCCTGTTCCAGGTTGCGAATATCAATAAGAACAGTTTGAGTCACCGCATCATAACCTCCCCCAAGCTCATTGGCCGGCTGGTCTGGGTAGTCAATGATCAATCTCACCTCAATTTCTGAAGCAAATTGAATCTCTCTCAGGGTGCCATCGCCTCGTCCGGGTTCTGAGTCCCACATGCCGGTAAAAAACGTATACTCGTTACCCCGATGCCCATAAGTGATATAGTGATCATCTCCTGGGATCCACCACCAACCGGCAATGCAGCCCCAAAGAGTTTCTGCATTACAGAAATCCATAGCCCTGGTTTGATTTTCCAACCTTTTTTCTGGGGGCAGTGAGCTTATATCGGAAGAACTATGTTCAGACGATTTAGGTTGACTCTTGCTCATATTCTCTTCAAAGGAAGCATCAGAGACCTGAGAGCTTTGATCAGCCCAATTACTTGGCGCACTCGATTGTGAGGGGGAGCTTTCCTGAAGAGTGATGGATATATTGCAGCCAAGTAGCAGAATCAGAAAAAAGCTTAGGGATAGTGCAGCTGCTAAAGCTTTTGGTTTCACACTGTACCCTCCTTTTAAATCTATCTGTGCCCAAAGTTGGATGCAAATTTTACGGCAATAGTGCCCACCAGGGGAATATAGTATTCCTTATAACTAAACGCCTTGATCATAGCGATAACAGCAAACACCAGAATAACAAGAGCAATGATGGTTGTGAGAAAACCGATAATTCTAGCAAAACCAACTGTTACATATGCGGCGTAGGAGTTTACCATGGCTGCATTGACGATGCCACCCAACACAACTGAAACTACAAAGGAGAGCACAGCGCTGACAAGGTGCAGCACAAAAGACTGCATGGCATGAAACTTAACAAACTTACTTTCCTTTTCCATGAAAAAAAGAAATAGAGGCACCAACCATGCAAAGTACCGGATAACGGGAATCCACCCCACCACTACAGAAGCAACATAGGTGAGTAGTGCGGCAATATTTGCATCAAGACCCGCAATGGATGATTTGTGTGGCTCAACAACTTGATTTGTCATAATAATACCCCTCTGTCATTTTAATTAAGGTTTATGATTGCTTATTAATTTTGCGTTCTGTAAGATTATTGTCTGTTGTGCCGCTATAAACGTGCTGTGGGAAACAGCCAATCCGATAATTACCATAATTATATTTATTTAATGCCCCTTGCATTTTTTATTATATTTAGGGGGTTACTCCAAATTGTTTTTGTAGTTCCTCAGCCTGTTTTTCCAATTCCTCCAAATCGATATCTTCAAACTGCTTTTGCAGGTCTTCCAACTCTTTTTGGGTTTCTTCATCCATACCAATGCCAGAGGGGATAGAAGGGATGGTTGTTTCCGAATAGTCAGAGGGTAATTCCAACATACCGGCGGGAATCTTGTCAGTCAGCTCCAAAATCACCATTACCATTTCTTCATTTGCTGCTGACTTAACAGAGATGGCATATAGATTAGTGCCATCCATATAGAAACGCATGGTTTCGCCATTTTCAGTGCTGTCAGCAGTGTATTCTTCGTATGGCAGAGTCTTACCGTTTACTTGCCCCGTTCCTTTGCCGAGATAGGTAAGATTTTCAGTTTCTGTCAGTCCATTTTGGGTATCAATAGCAGGTATTTCTATTTTCATATAGGTCTTAGTGGCATCGTCAACTTGATAAAATACGTTATCCAACATCAGGGTGCGTATTTTTAAGCCCATCATGTTCATAACAGTGGACATATTTTCACCATCCGTCGCGGTGGTAATTTCGCATGTGGTGCTGCCTGCTTCGGTGGTAATAGTAGCAGTATAGCGCATTAAAAATTTACCGCTTTTCATGATGTTAATATATGATTCGGACAGTAGTTTTTCCAAATTTTTTTCTGCAGTGACTGCTGCAGTAGAGGTGCTTTCAGTTGGTGCACCAGAGATGTCGGTAGCTTTTTCACTGCTTGCAGCAGGGGTTTCTTTATTACCGCCAGAGCAGGCAATAAGAGAAATAGTGAGTAACAATAGTAAGAGAGCGGACAAACCCTTTTTCATAATATAAATCCTCCTTTAAGTATTGAAATCGTTTTGTGTATTTTCTAAGGGGACGCATTCTACACACATCATTTCATCAATGTTGTAATGACGGTCGCAGATCCAGCGGCCGCATTTGTGACAACGGTTAAAATGCGGACGGGCTTCTTGCCGGGCAATTGCAAGTGCCTCGCTTACGGAATCTGCTATAACTCGTCCGGTGGTGTAGCAGTCATCACACAAAGCACAGATGAAAGAAAAGCGATAACCGCCATTTTTACAGACCATAATGCCATGGGGGGTAAAGTATCTACCTGCTTCCAACATTATTGCTCACCCTCCTTACTGCCTTGCAGATGGGTGATAGCGACTAAAAGTGCTTCCAACTTTGCAACATCCATTATTTCTACCGCCTTAATAATTTCTTCTCGCAGCGCTTGTTTAGTTTCACCCATTTTGACCACCACTCTTTCATAAGATTACATTGACTTGGTTAGATGTGAATGTTAATATGAAAGCACCAAAGCTATACATTCTTTGCTGCTGGTATCATTATAAGGGAGTATTTCTATGCTTGTAATCATCCTAGGGGTGATTTTACTAGATAAAAAGGGTGATTACTGGGGTGATTTTAAAATAAATATAACTAAGTTATATTTATTATGAGGAGGGACTTTAAATGAGGTGCAAATGGTCTTTTGTTATTCTCTGTGTTGCATTGCTTTGGACTACTGTTTCTGGTTGCTCAACTGCCAAAAAACCAACTGCAAAAAATCCCGTTACACTCAATATGTGGCATAACTACGGTGGCGATATGCAGCAGACCATGGATTTGCTCATTGATGAATTTAACAGCACCTATGGCAAAGAACAGGGCATTATTATCAATGTATCCGCCATTGCCTCCAGCCAAGAGCTGAACAAAAGTCTTGCTATGATTGTAAAAGATGACCCCGGTGCACCCCCTATGCCGGATATTTGCACAGCTTATCCAAAGGTTGCCATTGCTTTTCAGCAAAAGGATAAGCTTGCAAATTTGGACGAATATTTTACCAAAGAACAACTGGCTGACTATGTTTCTGCCTTTATAGAAGAAGGGCGTTTTTCTAACGGACTTTATGTTTTTCCTATGGCAAAATCCACGGAGATTTTGTACCTTAATCAGACGCTGTTTGACCGTTTTGCTGCTGAAACCGGAGCAAAAGAAGAACAGCTTGCAACCATGGAAGGACTTTGTAGACTTTCAAGGCAGTATTATAATTGGACAGACGAAAAAACGCCTGACATTCCTAATGATGGCAAGCAGTTTTTTGCTGCCGATTCATGGTTTAATGTGGCTCAGGTTGGTGCTCGGCAACTGGGTGACAGTATTTTTGATGATACTAATAAGCTAATGCTGACAAGTAATAGCTATAACCATATTTTTCAAACTCTTTATCCCGCAGCTGTTGAAGGTGGTATGGCAGTTTATGATGGTTACTCCTCCGATCTTTCCAAAACCGGAGATTTGGTTTGTTCTACCGGTTCTTCGGCGGGAATTCTATTTTACGGGGACACTATCACCTATTCCGACAATCGTGTAGAATCGGTGGAATATAGTATTTTACCGTATCCTGTGTTTGAGGGCGGCGAAAAGATTGCCATTCAACGTGGTGGTGGCTTCATGGTAGCTAAAAGCGATAAAAAGAAAGAAAATGCAGCAGCTCAATTTTTAAAATGGCTCACTGCACCATCACAAAATATGCGCTTTATTGCATCTACCGGGTATCTGCCAGTAACCAAAAAGGCATTTGAGCAGGACATGAAATCACATATGGAGACGGTGGAGGATGCCCGCATCAAAAAAATGTTGATAGCTGTAAACTCCATGTATGAAAGCTACAGCTTCTTTACACCGCCTATTTTTGAGGAATATGACAGCATTTCTAAGGGCTATGAGAAAAAGGTAAAAGAGCTGATGACCGCAGAGAGGGAGAGAGTTCTTGAAGGTGGAGAACCATCTGCCGAAGATGCGCAAAACTGCTTGACTCAACCATAAATCAAGTTGTGCCATAAAGCGGGAAAGAAAGGGGAGCATGCTTTGAAAATGCTTCGGCAAGCGTACATTCTCTGGATGCGGGAGCGCAAAAGCAGAGGCACTCGTTTGCAGAAACGGCTGTTTGCCTTTTTCGCATTGACCGTTACAACTGTAATATTGTCATTTGCAATGCTGCTTCTCCTTTTTGGCATTACCGGCAGTGGTGCATCCCAAACAAAACAATTTGTGCAAAATGAGCTTTTACACATTAGTGACAGCATTGCAGAGGACTTTGGTAAGCTATCCTTGCAAGGTGTGACACTGTCAGAGCGTTTGTCTGAAACTACTGATGCGTTTTTTGTTGCAAATAACATCACATTGAATCAACTGTACGAACGTCCGGAATTCATTGAACCTTTTTTGGATGCACAAATGAACACGCTAATTGGTGTTATGGAACGAGAGGTATGCAGCGGTGTATATTTACTGCTGGATACAACGGTAAACAAAGAACTTCCCAATGCAGAATATTCCCGTGCAGGTATTTTTCTCAAAAAAACCGACCCCAACACAGTCACTACAGTAGGGTCCGATGTTCACTATTTAAGAGGGCCGGCCAATGTGGCAAGAAAGTATAAAATTGATTTGCTGGGCCAATGGAAAATGGAATTTGATATAAAAGGTGAGGAGTTTTTTGAAGAAACAATAAAGATTGCCGATGAAAACCCTGCGCTGCCACTTTCACGGCTTTATCGTTGGAGCTTTCGCACAACACTAAAAGATAACAGTGAATCGGGGCTTCTGCTCTGTGTGCCCGTAAGAGATGAAAATGGTAAGGCATTTGCAGTGTGCGGAATTGAGGTAAGCGACAGACAGTTTAAACGGCGGTATAGTCCCGACAGCAGCACCTACGCAAACATTTTTACTGCTTTTTGTCCAATTGACAAAGGGCAGCTCTTGGCTCATCAAGGTATGATTGCAGGAAATTCTTATTTAACCAGTGCTTATCCCCAGAATCCTTTTTCAATATTAAAAGAGAGAAAGGGGTTTTCTTTGTA
>JAEYXR010000134.1 GCA_023431215.1 Bacillota bacterium | reverse complement strand
TACTCTGCTATTTTCTTACTGTTCTTTCCTGCTGTATCCACATAGTACCCTCTGCACCAAAAGCTTCTATTCCCATGTTTGTATTTTAAATTTGCATGTCTATCGTGTATAATTAAACTGCTTTTTTCTTTTAAAAACCCCATAAAACTTGATACACTCATTTTGGGTGGTATTTCTACTAGCATGTGAATATGGTCGGGGCACACTTCTGCTTCTATGATTGTCACTTCTTTCCATCCACATAATTCTCTTAATATTTCCCCTATCTCTACCTTCATTTCTCCGTAAAATATCTTTCTCCTGTACCTTGGAGCAAATACTATGTGATATTTACAATTCCATGTCGTATGTGCTAAACTTTTCTTGTCATTCATTTTTGAATGTCCTCCTTTTGGTGTTCTCTTGCAGTTGCCAGACCGCAAGTTTATTCTACACCAAAAGGAGTTTTTTTGTCCGTCTCATCGCTAAAGCTCTTTCCGCCCCACCGACATAGTCGGTGGTTGTTTGCACAATATAAACTCCCTGAAATCGGTTTGACAGGCTTACTGTCCGATTTCAGGGAGTTTTTGTTTTACAGTAAATTACGATAGCTGGGTAAGGCCGAGTTCCACAGATCATCCAATAGTGCCACAAAGCTGTCTATTTGAGCATAGAAAAGACCATATTCCTGATGCCTGGCTAATGCCGGAAGCTCAGCTACCAGCTGGGTAACATGGTCTAAGACATCATGGTGAATGTAGAAGATCATGTGATCTTCACACTCATTCCACAAATCAACAAATTCAGTGCTTTTTGTAACCATGAGCTCCTGTTGTGTTTGCGGGTCCAATGTTGCCAGTTCATGTGCACTGGAATTGAGCTTTACCACATTTTGACTCATGTCCCACAAACTATAGCTGCTGATTCCCAGTATTACAATAAGCAAAATTACTGCTATTCCAAAACGTTTCATTTAAAGGCCTCCTTAGCGACTAAATGAACCTTAGCAGTTCTGTCGGCAGTCATTAAAAGAACATCTTTTACAGACAGGTGGTAGGAGGCAACCATTGTTTCCAACCAGGCCATTGTCTGGTTACATAAAGCAAGATTTTCATGATTAACTTGGCCATCACTAATGATAACCAGCGGAGGACTGTTTTTATCCGGCTGATCAGGCACAGACAAAGATTCGGGAGTGGCATTGCGTGCTGAAAATTTTTGATAAACAGAGAGTTTCCCCGTTGTTTCCACTACGGCAAAGTCAACATCTTCCACCGCATAAATATCTTTGCTTCTAAGCTGTGCCATAAGATCATCAATAGAAAAGCGAAGATCCAGCAGTTTTTGTTGGTCAATGACACCATTGTGAATGACGACGATTGGAGAACCTGAAAAAATACGGCGCATTCTTCGGCTTTTTAAGTTAATTGTTGACATAATGACTTCAAAGGTTACCAGTGAAAGAATGGGGAGGACACCTAAAAAAAGTGGCGTATCAATTTCTTCAATGGGCAGTGTAGCAATATTTGAAATAATGATGGTAACAACCAGCTCTGAGGGCTGAAGCTCACCAAGTTGGCGTTTACCCATTAAGCGAATACCAAATACCACAATAATATAAAGAATAACCGTTCTTAAAAAAGCAATGAGCACTTGGCGACTTCCTTTCTTGAGATTAATGCAAAAAGTATAAAGTTAGTATGTAACATACCATTGTTGTTATACACTCACATATTCTGTGTGTGCCATGGAGATACTGTAAAGATGAAATGCTATGGTAGACTGGAGGATGAATGTAGTGAGGTGTGACAACAGAAAAGATAATGCATACAGGGTTGTTGAACCAGCGGATGGCAACAAAATACTAGACAAAAGCTTGACTGATTTGACGGTGCGGGTACGTGCTGTTGCCAGCAATACGGACGATTTGCTGATACATCGCCACACTGCTAACGGCTGCGAGATGGCGGTGATTATGTTTGAGGGCTTGGTAGCGAATTTACAGGTTTCTGACCTTTTACTGCGGCCATTGGCACATATTCCTCCAGAAGCCAATACGTCGGAGAAGCTCCTTGCTTGGCTAAGAGGCGATGTACTTTTGGCTTCTGATAAAAAAGAAGTACGTACCTATGGTGAGCTGTTGCGGCTTGCCATGAGCGGTTTTGCACTGGTAGTCATTGATGGCCAGCAAACTGCTATTGCACTGGGTTATCAAGGGTTTAACGTACGCGGCATCAGTGAGCCTTCTGCTGAGATGAACTTGAGAGGCTCCCGGGAGGGCTTTGTAGAATCTATAGTAACCAATGTGTCCATGGTGCGCCGCAGGATGAAAAGCCCAAAGATGGTAGTGGAAAGCCTGACTTTGGGTACTTTAAGCAATACGACGGTAAAGCTCCTGTACCTAAGTGATGTGGTGTCGGTAGAGCTTTTGGAAAAAATAAAGAAAAGGCTGGGAGAAGTTAAAATCAATGTGCTGCTGGACTCGGGATATCTTCAGCCTTTTTTAGACCGCAGTAAGTTTTCAATTTTTTCGGGTGTTGGAACAACAGAACGGCCGGATACGCTTTGTGCAAAAATCAGCGAGGGACGAGTTGCTGTTATGGTGGATGGTACACCCTTTGCCCTCATTGTTCCATATTTATTTGTTGAGCATTTTCAAAGCTTGGATGATTACTCACACAGACCTTATTTTGCCTCCTATGTACGGCTTTTAAAGCTGGTATCTTTTTTTGCCACCGTTTTACTGCCGGGATACTATGTGGCGGTGGTCTCTTATCATCCTGAGCTGATTCCCGGAGTACTTCTTACTAAATTTTTAGGGTCTGTTTTATATACGCCTTTACCTGTTTTGGCTGAGGCTATTGTGGTATTTATTTTGTATGAGCTGCTTCGAGAAGCCGGTCTCAGGCTGCCACGTCCCATAGGTCATGCGCTGGGAATTGTCGGCGGCTTGGTAATTGGTGATGCAGCGGTAAGCGCAGGGCTTATCGGGTTACCCATGGTTATCCTCATTGCACTTACTGCCGTCAGCTCCTTTGTAGTACCTACTCTATATGAACCGGTGACTGTATTGCGGTTTGCTTTTATTATCATAGGAGGCACATTAGGGTTATATGGTATCTATTTGGGATTAACCCTTTTTATTATCAATCTTTGCTCCCTTAAGACGTTGGGAATACCTGTTACCGCGCCAACCACTCCTATGGATCTTCATAGTATGCGGGACATGTTTGTACGTGCAGGATGGAAGAAGCTCCAAGAAGATACGCTGACCATTCAAAATTTGCCGGGTTCGGACATCAGTGAAAAAAGTTAGGTGATTTCATGGAGAAAAAGGTAAAAATCAGCCCGTTTCAACTGTTGATATTGCTGGTTATTTCCCGTATGTTTACTGTCATGACATATATGCCGGCGGGGAGCAGCAACAACATTTCAATTACTACAATTCCTTTTTCGGCACTATTACAGTTCTTGGTTATTCTTTTTTCATTTAAAATTTGTCAAACAGACAGAGGCTGCTCCCCTTTACTCATACAGGGTAAAGGGGCTAAAGTAATGCACACAATAATAGTGGTAATTTATTGGATTTTGGTTTTGTTGTGTGGAGTAATGGCAGCCATCAATTTTACTCATTTGTTGGTTTCTGTATTTTATGAATTCCGTCAGGCTTTTTGGGTGATGACCATATTTGTTTTATCGTCGGGTATTGCAGTTAGCCAAGGGCTAGAGTCTTTTGCTCGGGCAGCTGTGATTTTTGGTTTAATGCTGTTGATAGGTGTCATTGCTATTGTAGTGGGCTTATGGAAAGAATACAGCTGGTTGAACTTTGTTGTCCCGCGTTTGCAGATTAACGAGTCAATAAGAGGAATATATCAAGGGTTTGCCATGAACTTTGAAATGGTGGCAATTTTGCTGCTGCTACCTTATGTTGGAACCGGGCAGCCGCAAAAATCCTTGGCAGGATGGTGGATTGGCATTGTGGCGGTTGCCTCCGAGGGCATTATTTTTATGCTGATGTTTGCACTGGGAGGGTATGGTGCAAACCTGCAATTTCCGGTTTTTGAGGCTGCCTCGCTTGCAAGACTGATGGTTTTTCAGCATTTGGATGCTGTTTTTATTGCTTTGTGGGTAGTAATGGGTGTCAGCAAGCTGGCGGTATATCTTTTTTTGGCAAGTGAGCTATGGGGTGAACTGCTGAGAAAGGAACCCCGTGCAGTAATCATCTGGTTTAATATTGGCGTGATGCTGGTACTTGGAATTTTGTGCCTGTTTCTTCCAAAATTAGCAGAAAACATTTATAGTCTTGCTTCTTACGGACTGATTACGGTTGTGGGAGTTTTACTGCTTCCAATTGTGGGCTGGCTTACCAGGAAAGTGGGGAATAAAAGACGATGACACGTAAAAGCATAAGCTATATGTTTGCATTGGGCATTTCTTTACTCTTTACACTTACCGGATGTATGCCTCAGCGTGTAAGTATGAGAGCTATGGTAACGGCAGTAGAGCTGAAAGAAGCAGAAGATGGATGGATTGTCACAGCCGAATACAGAATGCGCATGGCAGATACGGAGAAGCAGACCTATGGACTGTATCAAGGTGAAGGCAGAACCTATGAAGAAGCGATGCAGGATTTAGAATCGGAATCTGAAAGTGGACTATATTTGGACAGTGTCAACTGCCTCATCGTTGACAGTACTATTGATAGGCAAGCTCTTTTAAAGCTATTGAAGGATGTTAATAGTGATGGGCGTGTTCGCCCTGCTACATTACTGGTTTTGGGTGGTTCAATCTTAGAAAATAAAAACTCGGAAGAATGGTCGGTAGGACAGCAGTTGAGTGATATTCTGGGTGAAAACGGCCGCTGGGAAGAAATGGGCTATACGGTAAAAGATGCCCTCAATACTTTGCAAACGGTGGGATTAGGGGGAGCCGTACCAATTGCAAAGCTTGAAGAGGATAAATGCCGATTTGGTGGAGCGATGCTTTTGGGAGAACAGCAACTGGTTTCTATAGATATTGATGAAATGGAAACACTGCCTTTTCAAATTTTTGCAAAACAAACGCCTGTTCTTACTTTGCAATGCGGTGCAGAAACATGTGATATCCAGCTGGAACAAGGATCTGTAAAAGTAAATTGTGATGTAAAAAACGGTGCTCCCAATTTTATGGTTACTGTAACACTAAAAGGATACTATCTTAATCTACCCGGTTCCGGCAATAAGCTGCAACAAACAGCTGATATGGCAAGATCCGCATTGGAGGAAAAAGTTTTGAAAGAATTTGACTATACTATTGCAAATATTGTCCAATTAAAATCAGCGGATATATTTTCCTTTGGAAAAATTTGTTCTATTTTAAAATTCAATACCTGGCAGGCATTTGAAAAAAACTGGCCGGAATATTTGGAAAACGCTGAGTACAAAATAGTTGCAAATGTAAAGATTGAGGATAAACGCCGTTTGATTGTATAAGCGGAAACTGGTGGATTCCTAAAAATTCGGGATTTTTAAGAAAAATTTCGCCATAGCAGAGAGCACCAAAAAGTTTGATGATTTTGGCTTAAATAAAGATCTTCTCCCGACACAAATTAATGAAGAAGGAGATGATTCTTTTTGAAAAAAATTGTAAAATGTGCGGCATGCATTGTGAATTGTATGATTGTCGCAGTGCTGGTGCTTGCATTATATATGAACGCGCAGCTGCCTGACAGTTATTCTGTGGTAGCTGGGGAAGAAATAACGATTCGCTACCCAGCTTTGGCTATGAAATATAAGTCTCAAAGCACAGAACCTCAAGTATATGCAAGTCCGGGAAACAGTTATCGTATGGACCTAAAATTGTTGGGTGCCATACAAGTTAAGACTGTGGAAGTTAATGTGGTTAACCGTAAGATGGTTCAGGTTTGCGGAACACCTTTTGGCATTAAAATGTTTACAGATGGCTTAATGATAGTTGGAATGAGCGACATTCCTTATCAAGGCGGAAGGGTGAATCCCGCAAGAGATTCCGGACTTAAAGTTGGCGATATTCTGGAGAAAATAAACGGGGTTAAGCTGGTTACAAACGAGCAGTTTGGTAAAATTGTTGAAGACAGCGGCGGGCAGCCGTTACAAGTACAAGCAAGACGAAATAATAGGATGTTTTCTGCAGTGCTGAAGCCTGTTAAATCTGGTGGAGATGAAAAATATCGGGTAGGAGTCTGGGTAAGAGACAGTTCCGCTGGTATTGGTACGATGACCTATTATGATCCCAACAGCGGGCTTTTTACAGGTTTGGGCCATGCGGTTTGTGATGTTGATACAGGAGATATTATGCCCCTCGCCAACGGACAAATAGTTGATGCAGAAATTACTGGATATAAAAAGGGGGTAGCGGGCACTCCAGGAGAATTAAAAGGTAAATTTTCAGAAGGTGCACCCATAGGTGAACTGCTTGCCAACACATCAACCGGGGTATATGGCAATAGTAAAGCTGTTTTTTCACATTCCGGTGTTTTAATGCCAGTTGCAATGGGTTATGAAGTAGAAACCGGTAAAGCGACAATTTTAACTACAATTAATGGTAAAACACCACAAGAGTATGAAATTGAAATTGAAAAAGTTTTGGTGGGAGAGAATGGAAAAGGCCAAAACTTGGTGATTCATGTCACAGATAAAACTCTTTTGGAAAAAACCGGTGGTATCGTACAAGGTATGAGTGGTAGCCCTATTATTCAAAATGGTATGCTAGTGGGCTCTGTTACACACGTATTTGTCAATGATCCTACACGTGGATTTGGTATTTTTGCCGAAAATATTCAGAACAATGCAAAAACAGCGGTTCCTATTGTGCATAACGCCTCCTGAATGTCGAAAAAATGCGAAAAGAAATTTCCAGAAAATTCATAATTCGACGGCAATTGCCTTGTAAATATATCCAAATTATGATAATCTGTGAGAGGTTTAATTTGTGTTTTAGGAGGAATTTTAGTGAACAACCGAAAACTGATGCTTCTTGCAGATGATAACAAAGAATTTTGCGAGCGATGCGCGTCGGCGTTATCTGCAAAGGGTTTTGAGACCCTGGTCTGCAAAAAGGATGGGGAAGAAGTGCTTCGTCTCATTAGAGAAAAGTCCCCTGCAGTGGTTGTGATGGATGTATTCATGACATCTATCGACGCTATGGGCGTGGTGTCGGCAGTGGCACAGGAAGATTTCTCTCCTAAGCCGGTGCTGATTACATCGTCAACCGTTGACCATCCTTTTTTTCAGAATGAACTGATGAGACTAGGTGCTAGCTACCACTTCAACAAACCTTTTGACCCCAAAGTTCTTGCAGACCGGGTGGAATTTTTTGCAGGATTTAACCCCACTCAGACCCGCGGACGCCAAGAAACGACAAGAACAAACAATTTTAAAAGTCTTGAAAGTATCGTCACCGATATCATTCTTGAAATTGGTGTTCCTGCCCACATTAAGGGTTATCAGTATGTAAGAGACTCCATTATTTTGGCGGTAAATCAGCCAGAGGTTATTAACGGAATTACAAAAATTTTGTACCCTGCGGTTGCCAAGCAAAATGGGACAACATCTTCTCGTGTAGAACGTGCCATTCGTCATGCAATAGAGGTTGCATGGGATCGCGGTGATGTGGATATTTTGAATTCCTATTTCGGATACACCATTCATAATCTTCGCGGTAAGCCGACCAATTCGGAATTTATTGCAATGATTGCCGATAAAATTAGACTGGAACAAAAATCTGCCGGAATGATGTAAGCAATGCTTTCACTACCTACTAAAAACACTAAAAAATGATGAAAAAGTGCAACAGTACCAAAAACAAAGGTGCTGTTGCACTTTTTTCTACATATATTCCTTTAGCGCTTTGTTGTGTGAAAGCCAAAAAGGTGCTATAATACTATTTAACACCCCAAAAAATTGTTTTGCCTTTTTGGCTATTACAAATAAAGGAAATATTACCATGAAACTAAATTTAAAGCGCATCGTAGTAGTTTGTGGGCACTATGGCAGCGGTAAAACCAACCTGTCAGTAAATCTTGCCTTATTGCTTGCCCGGCTAGGCAAGCAAGTTACGGTTTCTGATTTGGATATTGTTAACCCCTATTTTCGCACTGCAGATTTTAGGGAGCTTATGAAAGAGCACAATATTGATTTGGTATGCCCGCAATATGCAAACACCAATTTAGATATTCCCGTGCTGCCCCCAGTTCTTAGAGCCGCTTTGCAAAATGAGCACCAGACCGTGGTGGTGGATGTTGGGGGAGATGATGCAGGTGCGGTAGCACTGGGTGGCTACTCCCAACTAATGGAGCAACAGGGATATACCATGTTATATGTAATTAACCGTTGTCGCTATCTTACTGAAGAAGTAGAAGAAGAAATTCAATTGCTTAGAGCGGTTGAAGCAAGCTCCCGGATGAAGGTCAGCTATTTGGTGAACAATACGAATCTGGGACCAGAAACTACTGCTGAGGTGGTTGAGAAATCGCACACGTACCTTCGTAAGGTATCGGCAGAAACAGGTATTCCGGTTTTATTTACCTCAGTCCGCAAGGATTTAGCTGATGGAATAACGGGAGACACATTGCCAATTTCAATTTATGTAAAAGCACCTTGGTAAATGGGCTTTTGGAACGGTTATGATGCGGATGGTAACTGTTAGATAAATATAAACGCATACAAAGCTATAAAAAAAGCTTTTTATACTGAAAGAAACCAATAGGAAAGGACGAGGGAATATGGCAAAAGTGATGATAGACGAAAAGGTCTGCAAGGGCTGTGGGCTATGTTTTCATGTATGTCCCAAAAAGATTTTAAAACTGGATATTGACCGAATTAACGCCAAAGGTTATAATCCTGCAGTGCTCACCGATGAGAGCAGCTGTATTGGTTGCGCAATGTGTGGCATTATGTGCCCCGACAGCGCCATTACCGTAGAAAAGTGAGGTTTGATGAAGCCATGACAGACAGAGTACTAATGAAGGGCAATGAAGCTCTGGCGGAAGCTGCTATTCGTGCGGGTTGCCGTCATTTCTTTGGTTATCCCATTACCCCCCAGACCGAACTGGCAGCGTATATGTCCAAAAAAATGCCAAAGATTGGTGGTACATATCTTCAGGCAGAGTCAGAAGTTTCTGCCATCAATATGGTCTTGGGTGCAGCTGCTGCAGGAGCAAGAGTTTTAACATCCTCTTCCTCCCCTGGTATTTCACTTAAAACTGAAGGAATTTCCTACATTGCAGGCAGCGACCTGCCTTGTTTAATCATTAATGTGCAGCGTGGCGGTCCCGGACTGGGTGGTATTCAACCCTCTCAGGCAGACTACTGGCAGGCTACCCGTGCACTGGGCCATGGAGATTTTCATGTTTTGGTTTTTGCTCCCAACATGGTACAAGAATTGGTTGACATGGTTTTTACCGCCTATGATC
>JAEYXR010000123.1 GCA_023431215.1 Bacillota bacterium | reverse complement strand
GGGTACGGGCCTGGGCAATGATTTTTTGGGTTGGGTGCATCTGCCTACCAACCATGATAAAGAAGAGCTTGCACGCATCAAAACTGCTGCGGCTCGTATTCAGGCTGACAGCAAGGTGCTAATCGTTATCGGTATCGGAGGCTCTTATCTGGGTGCCCGCTCTGCCATTGAGCTGCTGCGGTCTCCTTTTTACAACAACCTGCCAAAGGATACTCCCGATATTTATTTTGTGGGCTGCAACATCAGCAGCACCTATCTGGGAGAAGTAATTGCCCTGTGTAAGGACCGGGACTTTTCGGTCAATGTAATTTCCAAGTCCGGCACCACCACCGAGCCTGCGTTGGCTTTCCGTGTTTTCCGCAAGCTGCTGGTGGACCGTTACGGTGAAGAGGGTGCAAACAAGCGCATCTACTGCACCACCGACAAGGCCAGAGGCACCCTGAAGGCACAGGCCGACAAACAGGGTTGGGAGAGCTTTGTGGTTCCCGATGACGTGGGCGGACGCTATTCTGTTCTGACGGCAGTGGGTCTTTTACCCATTGCGGTAGCCGGTGTAGATGTAGATAAAATTTTGGCCGGTGCCCAAAAGGCAGAGCAGGAACTTGCCGAGCCTGACTTAGATAAAAACCCCTGCTACCGTTATGCAGCCCTGCGCAACATTTTGTACCGCAAGGGCTTTACCACCGAGCTTTTTGTCACCTATGAGCCTGCCTTTACCATGATGAACGAGTGGCTCAAACAGCTTTATGGCGAAAGTGAAGGAAAAGACCAAAAGGGCGTATTTCCCGCATCGGTTACCTTCTCCACCGACCTGCACTCCATGGGTCAGTATATTCAGGACGGGGTGCGCAACCTGTTTGAAACAGTGGTGGACTTTAAAAAGCCCAAGGAAGAGTTTTTTATTGAAGAGGACCCGGATAATCTGGATGGACTGAACTTCCTGAGCAATCAGGAAATGTCCAAGGTGAACCGCCGTGCAATGGAGGGCACTGTGCTTGCGCACACACAGGGCGGTGTTCCCAACATTCTGCTGGAGATTCCCGAAATCTCCGAGGAGGAGTACGGATATTTGGTGTACTTCTTTGAAAAAGCCTGTGGCATCAGCGGCTATATGATGGGTGTCAACCCCTTTGATCAGCCCGGTGTAGAGGCTTATAAAAAGAATATGTTCGCCCTTTTGGGCAAGCCCGGTTATGAAGAGCTACGGGGCGAGCTGCTCCGGCAGCTTGAATAAAATTTACCCGCATCTTTACTACTGTGTCCCAAAGCGGCAACAGCTTTTTAAATACAAAGGAGGACCTCAACATGATTAAACTTATTGTAGGCAACAAAGGCTCCGGAAAAACCAAAACCCTTATCGCTAGATGCAATGAGGCTGTCAGTGTCTCTCAGGGAAATGTGATATGTCTGGAAAAAGGCCTTAAGCTTACCTATGACATTACTCATAAGGCTCGTTTGGTAGATACTGACGAATACGAGATTCAGGGTTTTGATGCTCTGTACGGCTTTTTGGCGGGACTTATGGCGGGCAACTACGATACTACCCATATTTTTGTAGATGCTACGCTAAAAATTGGCGGCCGCGATTATGAAGCCTTTGCACTTATGGTAGATAAGCTGCTGAAACTGTCCTCCGTGGCAAATGTTGAAATTACCTTTACCGTTTCCTGCGACCCCTCGGAACTGCCCGAGCGTCTTCGTGGATTTATTGCTTAATAATAACTGAAAAGAGCCCGTATCCATTGGATGCGGGCTTTTTTGCCATGTTTTTTTATGGATTTATGGTGGACACAAAATGGCTGACTTAGATGGCTTATAAAAAAACAAACTGTACCAGTGCCATGTAGCAAAGGGTGCCTGTCAAAATACTCAGTAGCGTGCTTCGCTTCCAAATATAAAGGCCTACTACCACAGCCACGGCAATTGCCTCTGGTATGCCATAAGGAGCAGATAAAAAGGAGACACCCTTTAGGCAATACACCACCAGCATTACCATAATGGCACAGGGCAGAAATTTGCCCAAAAAAACAACTGCCTGGGGTGTAGAACTGTTTTTGGAAAACACCCAAAAAGGTAAAAACCTGATGATTGCGGTAACAGCTGCTATGACAGCAATCAAAGCCAAAGCATGTAAGGAGTCATTCATCACTTTTGCTCCCCTCCTCCAGCCTGCTGCGCAACAGCAGCAAAACAGCAGTAATGCCAACCATGGACGGAATAACAAAGCCACTTGGGCCAAAGAGTATCAGACAAACCACCGATACTGCCACACCCACAACAGCAGGAAGGTGCTGGTCAGAAGTAAGCCACTGCTCTGTAAAAATAACTACAAAAAGAGCTGTCATGGCAAAGTCTACACCCCGGGTATTAAAGCGAACAGCTGCCCCTAAAATGCCTCCCAACGCACTGCCGGTTACCCAGTAAAAATGATTCAGCACAGAAATTGCTATCATATAAAGCTTTCTGTCTTGTTCTGAAAGGCCATGATGACTACAGACCAAAGAATAGGTTTCATCTGTAAGAGAGAAAATGAGATAAGGCTTCCACCTACCCGATTTTTGGTACTTGTCCAGCATGGATAAGCCGTAAAACAGGTGCCGCCCGTTGACCATAAGTGTCATAAGAGCCGTACTGATGAGGGAGGCGCCGCTGGCCAGAAGGTCTACCGCCACATACTGCATAGACCCTGCATAAACAGTCAGGCTCATCAAAACAGCCCAGCCAAAACCGTACCCCTTGCTTTGCAGCAACACGCCAAAGCCTATTCCCAGTACCAGATACCCTGCCAAAACAGGCAGAGTATCAATAAAAGCTTGTTGCAACAGCTTTTTTCTTTGTTGTGTCAATTTCATTGCAGTTCTCCATGGTTTTTACTTTCTGAGTCCCAGCAGTCTGCTAACAGTTGCCCATGCCAGCAAACAGCCTGCGGCAGGCGGCACAAAGGGCGTGCTGCCGGGGCTGTGGCGGCCGTGCTCGGCTTCGGCACATACCCCCCGGGCGGGCAGCTCTACGGAATACACCACATCCAGCTTTTTTACACCGCGCTTTTTTAGCTCTCTACGCATTACACGGCACAAAGGGCAACCGTTACCGGAGGTATCGGCAACATCTCCCAGACGCAAAGCAGAGGGGTCTAAACGGTTGCCTGTGCCCATAGAGGATGTCAGTCCAATTTCTCTGCGCATACATTCCTCTGCAAGATGGAGTTTTGCGGTTACGGTGTCAATGGCGTCTACAATATAATCAGGCTGCCAGTCATATAAAAAGGAGCATTCCTCAGGAAGATAAAAGCGCTGTGCGATAGCAATATTGCAATTTGGGTTAATCTCCGCCAGACGCTGCTGTGCTGCCTGAGCTTTAGGCTGGCCCAGTGTGCTGCGTGTGGCCAAAAGCTGACGGTTAAGGTTGGAAAGAGTGACTTTGTCGCTGTCTACCAGCAGCAGATTACCCACGCCGGCACGGCAAAGGGCTTCGGCGGCACTACCGCCTACACCTCCCAGTCCCAGTACAGCAACCCGGGCGTTTTTCAGCTTGTCCAGCCCTTCCTCCCTCAAAATAAGAGCAGTCCGCTCCAAATAGTCAAACATAGTGTTCCTCCCACAGTCATACTGCTGTTAAACCGAAAGTTGGCAGATGTCTATTGTCACCTGCTAAAAAGTAATATCAGGTCCTCCCTTTGACGGGAGGTGCGCAAAAAAGCAATGGCGCGGTTTTATATAGTATACTCAAAAACAGCCCAAGCCACAAGGACTTGAGCTGGTAAAGCGTTTTATTGTCTTTTATTTTTTCAAGGACATGCGCCTTGAAAAAATACCTAGACCGGCGGTTCGACCGCGAACCGCACCGGGGGTAGCCTAGGGGGTATGGATACCCCCTAGGAAGATGTCGCTGCTGCGACATCTTAAAACAGCCCAAGCCACAAGGACTTGAGCTGTTCTGTGTTTATAGCTGCCCCGCATATGCCGTTACACCACCAGATAAAACCCGTCTAACGACAGGTGGGCACGTCCCGGAAGTTCACGCTCCCTTCATCCGGCCGAGGCCGGGAGGTCTGCAATCCGTTCGCTGGAGATTACGTTCCCATTATATAAGTGTTGGATTATATAAAGCGGTAATCACGCACATCGCAGGGTAGATAGCTAACATATGGTGGAGGTTAGTAAAAGCATTTTATGCTTCGTCAGAACCCTCTTCTTCTGCTTCGTCAAAGTCAAAGTATTCTTCCAGTCGGCCCATAAACAGCTCAGCCACCTGGTTATACTCATCCTCGTCCTGAATAGCCTCAAGGTACTGGTCGCCGTCCTCGTCCAATTCTTCAGACAAGCGCAGGATAACCAGCTCGCCGCTGTCATCCAGGTTCTCCTCGGCGTTTTCAAAGATAGGAATCATTGCCATGTACTCTTTGCCGTCTACTTCAAGGCTGTCTATGATTTCCAGTTCATGCTCATTGCCCTCTTCATCCAAAAGGCTGATAATGTCTTTCTCAAATGCATTCTCGTTTTCCATGGCGCATCCTCCTGTGCCGGGGGCAACTGTCTCCGGCTGTTATTGTATATGGTTTCAGAAATTAATGATCTTCCACTACTATCTTACCTGCTTCCGGGCGCTTCGTCAACATCGCCGGTGAAATTTAACTTGTCCGTACTTGAAAGTTTACAGTTTAACCATTTAATACAAGCAGGTTGTGTGCTACACTAATGCCCGGGATGCTTTCCATACTGAAAAAACCATGATGGCAATGACATATTTCTTGTCATACCGGCCAAGAATTGGTATACTGAACAAGACACGGCGTGTAAAACAGCAGCCATATATTGATAAAATAAAGAAAGCTGTTCAAGCTACCGCTGTAATAGTATAAGCTTTTTTATGCCGGAATTGCATTTTAACATTATTTTAGAATAAAATCAATACTGTTATTTTTGGAGGAAAATAAGTAATGAAAATGAAAAAAATTACGGCTGTCGCATTGGCCTTGTGCTTGCTTGCTGCCTGTGGCGGCGCAGATACCGGCAGCAGCTCTTCTTCAACGCCCCCCGCATCTTCAAGCTCTTCTCAAGCCGGTACCGCTGATGATGCCAAATGGGAAAAAGTAACGCCCCTTACCCAGCTTCCTTCCCGCAGGAGTGAGGTTGTGCTCAAGCAGTTTGAGGAGCACAACGGGCCTATTGCTGTGATGAAAACCTCTATGGGTGAAATTACCATTGCCCTTTACCCCGACGAAGCTCCCAAGGCGGTGGAAAATTTTATTACCCATGCCAAAGAGGGCTACTATGACGGGCTGAAATTTCACCGGGTCATCAAAGACTTTATGATTCAGGGCGGCGACCCCAACGGCAACGGCACCGGGGGAACCAGCATTTACGGTGCTCCCTTTGAGGATGAATTTTCTGACAATCTGCATCATTTTCGCGGTGCCCTTTCTATGGCAAACAGCGGTACCAACACCAACGGCAGCCAGTTTTTTATTGTGCAAAGTAATACCAAGCCCAGCGACCTGGATGAAAACAACGTGGAGTTTCAGTACATTTATAACGAGCTGGAACGCCAGATGAATGAGGCCGCATTGGCAGGAGCCTCCGACGCTGCCCTGGACAAGCTGGTAGAGGGTCTGAATGCGGCACTCACCGAGGTGTCCAACAACGGTATTCCGCAGGAGATGAAGCCATACTACAGCCCTTCTTTTCAAAAATATCTGGAGGTGGGCGGAACACCTCATTTGGACTACAAGCATACCGTGTTTGGCCATGTTATTGACGGCATGGACATTGTAGATGCCATTGCAGCCGTTGAAGTGGGCGAAAGCGATAAGCCTGTTAAAGATGTGGTTATTGAAAGCATAGAGATTAAAGAATAATCTTTTTGAGGTTTTGGGCAGGCCGGACTCCTAAACGTAATCACAGCAAAATCATCTTATCACCCTTGCACTTTGCAGGTGGTAAGATGAAGCAATTTACCAGTATAATTTATGCCGATGCAAAGCGGCGGAATGGATGATTTATATGAAACAGTTTGAATCCCCCAAAGGCGAAATTGCCACCATTGAAACTACCATGGGTACCATGAAGGCTATGTTTTTTCCACAAGAAGCACCTAAGTGTGTGGAAAATTGGCTGACCCATGCCAAGGAAGGCTATTATAACGGCCTGATTTTTCACCGAGTTATCAAGGACTTTATGATTCAGACCGGTGACCCCGAAGGTACCGGCATGGGCGGAGAGAGCATCTGGGGCCATGGCATTGCCGATGAGTACTCCAAGGAGTTGTATCACTTCCGCGGTGCTATCTGCATGGCAAAATCCAGCATGCCCAACAGCATTGGAAGCCAGTTTTACATTGTGCAGGGCGTGGACGTTGATGCAGGTCTGCAGGGACAGATGAAAAAAGGCGGATGGCCTGAGGAAGCAATTGCAAAATATGCCGAGGTAGGCGGATATCCTCATTTGGACCAGCGCTACACCGTTATTGGACAGGTGTTTGAAGGCCTGGATGTGGTAGAGGCCATTTCAAAGGTTCCCACCGCACGTGGCGACCGTCCCAAGGAAGATGTAAAAATACTCTCCATTACCGTGGAGCAGGTATAAACAAAAAAGAAGGGTTGCCGCGGCAGCCCTTCTTTTTTTGTGGTAATCCGGGTGGCATACCCTTTTAATGGGATCCCATTGCTGCCCGGCTGCCAACTGATAAGCGAAACAAATATTATAGTATCTATAAGTACTACAATAGTACAAAAATAAAAATTTGCTGTATTGTCAATAGTATTTAATGGTACTATGGAGGTGTAGTAAAATGTTTTTTCTTCGTTTAAGAGACCTGCGTGAAGACAAAAGGATATAGCAGAGCTGTTGGGAATCAGCCAGACGGTATATTCAAGATATGAACCCGGGTATCAAACAATACCCATACCGCACCTGCTGATACTTGCAGAGTTTTACAGTACCTCTACAGATTATATTCTGGGAAGAACCAATGTGATTACCCCCTATCAAAAATAGCGGTAGCAGGAATGCTCTGATAAAATTGCCGTATAACCGGACGAAAAAATAGAGGGACTCCCCTTTTTAGGAAGTCTCTCCGTTTTTCTGTATCTCACTATACAGTTATGCTTCATCATCACCAATTAAGGAGCAGATACCGCCAAAGATGATGCCCGCTACCGGCCACACAACCCAGGTGATATGCCAGTCGTTGGTAATGAAGCTCCAGCCCAGATAAATGGCAGTTGCCACAGACCAGTAGATACCGCCGATACGCTCTGTTTTTTTTCTTTTTTTGGAATTTTTGGGGGAAAATTCACCATAGTGTAGCAGCTGATTATAGCTTTCCATGACAGCGTCTGTGTTAATAAATAAAAATACTGCAATACCCACAAAGAAAAGAATGAGTGCGGTGAGGAAGATAAAGACAATGGTGGCCTCCTCACTTACCACAAATGCGCCCACAATAAGGGGCAGAGCAGACAGGATGCACAACGTAACTCCCAGCACCATGGTTAACGTATGCCTTTTGTGATAGGCATTCTTGCGTTCTTCCACAATGCCTACGATTCCATAGTCCAGCTCAAATTCGCCGTTTTCTATAAATTTATATTGTTCCATGTGAGAATCGCTGATGATAAAGATACCCACAGCAACTGCGACCATAACAAGCAGAACGGCAATGCCAACGCCCCCGGCCAAATTTTCCGAAAGCAAAAAGCCCACATCGCTCATACCCGCCAGCAAAATAAGGAGGATGGGGGAAAAGATGCACAGCATGACGCCAAGACCAATCCAGCGTCCGCTTTTTGCCTTTGCCTCAATAAATTCGTTGGCCTGAACAAGGGACAGCTTGGGATACTTCACGTATTCATCTGTGGTATATTCCACCATGCTAAAATCATCTTTTAATAAATAGTCGGTGGTAACACCAAATATCTTGGACATCTCCAAAATTTTAGAAACATCGGGGATGGCAGCTGCGCTTTCCCATTTGGATACCGATTGTCTGGAAACATTCAGCTTTTCGGCCAGTTCTTCCTGAGACATACCGCTTCCCTTTCTCAGGGATAAAATTTTATCTGCAATAATCATAGGGTCCTCCGTTCATACCGTCTGTGCGGTCATTTGATAGTATCAGCATACCAAACAGGGCAGTTGCGGTCTATCAATCCGGCTTTAAAATTGCGCAACCGTGGGTTGCAAAAGGGGCTTTTGGCTATATTTATGGGGATTTTACCGACTTTTTGCTTTTATCAAAGCGCAGACGATAGCTGCAGCGTCGGCAAAGCTCTTCGCTGATGTTGCCGCCGCAAAAGCCTGCGGCCAGCGCCAGATAGCGTGGACTTTCCACAATGTCATCCAAAGATTGTTGAAAAAGATTGCCCAAGGCAATAACCCCGTCGGCATCCAGGCAGCAGGGTACTACGGTGCCGTCTACCAAAACAGCCAGCATTTCACGCCCGCCAAGGCATTTCCCTCTTTTGGCAGCAAGGAGCAAATCAAGACTGGGCCACTGAAACTGTTCTTCAAAACTAATGTAAACATTGTCTGCAAGCTTGGCGGCACTTCTGCCCTTGGGCAGTGCGGCTGCCACTGCTTTGCCAAAGGGTTGGGCCAGTGCCTGCAATTGGGCAAGGGCAGCCTCAGAAACCGCGCCACCCTCTTCCCCGTTCCACATTCTGTAGGTAACGATAGGGCTGCCCGCATCGGCAGCAGCCAGGCCAAATTGGGCAAGGCTGGTTAAATATTCCCTTTGGTCAACGGCGGAGCCCTCCTCCAGACTGTGCACAGACAGATTAATTTTGCGCAAAGCGGGACTTTGGAGCAAAAGCTGCTGCTGCTTTTTCAGCAGTGTGCCGTTGGTGGTAAGGTTAACGGGAAGCCGGGCTTTGCCGCAAATGGCCAGTATTTCCTCCAGCTGCGGATGCAGCAGCGGCTCCCCCTTTACATGCAGGTAAATATGGGGCGCAAAGGGTGTGGCCTGCTTGATGATAGATGCAAACTCCTCGGGGCTCATCAATCTTGGAGGGCGGTGGCAGGGAGAACAAAAGCTGCAATGAAGATTGCACACGTTGGTTATTTCTACATAAAGGCGCTTCAGCTTAGGTGGGGGCAAAACGGCTCCTCCTTTTTATCAACAATGGTTTAAAAATCATGCATGTAACGTTATGCAAAGTTTATTTTATAATTTACCTAGCAATGCCTGGTAAAGTGGTGTTATCTACTGATATTATAGCAAATAATAGTGCTTATAGCATAATACAATATCCTGGCAGAATAGAAAAGTCTTTTTCCTGTATCTGTTTCATGGTATAATTTAGTTGTTTAAATAGAGAAAGCAACTGCGGAAAGCCGCCCAAAGCGTTGATTTTAACCATAAAGGAGAATAGGCTATGAAAATAAGAATTGGAATTGTAGGCTACGGCAATTTGGGGCGGGGTGTTGAGTGCGCCATTAAAGCCAGCCCCGATATGGAGCTTGCTGCGGTGTTTACACGCCGCCAGCCACAAAGCCTGAGCATCCTCACCGCCGGTGTGCCGGTGCTGTCGGTAGAGGCTGTAAATTCTATGAAAGATAAGATTGATGTATTAATTTTATGCGGCGGCAGTGCCACAGACCTGCCCGCGCAGACTCCCAAATTTGCCGCAGACTTTCATGTGGTGGACAGCTTTGACACCCATGCCAAAATTCCGGAGCATTTTGCCGCTGTGGATGAGGCAGCAGCAAAAAGCGGCCATGTGGCGGTTATTTCCGCAGGCTGGGACCCCGGAATGTTCTCTCTCAACCGTGTGTACGCCCAATCTGTTCTTCCTGGTGGCGGTACCTATACCTTCTGGGGTAAGGGTGTAAGCCAGGGCCACTCCGATGCCATCCGCCGTGTAGAGGGCGTTTTGGATGCACGCCAATATACCATTCCTGTAGAAAGCGCGTTGGAAGCGGTGCGCAGCGGCAGCAATCCCCAGCTTACCACCCGCCAAAAGCATACCCGTGAGTGTTATGTGGTGGCTCGTGAGGGGGCAGACCTTACCCGTATTGAGGAAGAAATTAAGAATATGCCCAACTACTTCTCCGACTATGACACCACGGTACATTTTATTGACCAGGCTACCCTAAACCGTGAGCATGGGGGTATCCCCCATGGCGGTTTTGTCATTCACTCCGGCAAAACCGGCTGGAACGCAGAGAATACCCATGTCATTGAATACAGCCTGAAGCTGGACTCTAACCCCGAGTTTACCTCCTCCGTTTTGGTTGCCTGCGCCCGTGCCGCCTGGCGTATGGCGCAGCAGGGTCAGACCGGCTGCAAGACCATGCTGGATATTGCCCCTGCACAGCTCTCTCCCCTCAGCGGCGAGACCCTGCGCAAGGAGCTGCTGTAAAACCAAAGCCTTATTGGGATAGAGAAGCTATTTGAATAACAGATTGCCCAACGAAACTTGACAAGCGCGTAAGCCGTTTTGGCTTACGCGCTTGTTTGCTATGGATGCTGAGCTTACCCTTCCCAGGTCAAAGGCGTGTATAAAACTTCAGAGACGGCATCCATTAAGCTTTATTCTTTAAGCTGCAGTACTGCCTTTGAGGGTGCATGAAAATCATTGGGTTTATCCCAATTAAGTATTAATTTAAGTACCTGTTGGTATATCAAATAAACAAAAATAGGACAAGAAAATAGAAGTATTGACAAAGTGCTGCTACGCTCATTGACAGGAACAGCTGCTTTTGTTATAGTTAATTAGTAATAATTACCATTATTATAAGAAAGGGGTTTTATGATGAGCAAATATAAATGCACCATTTGCGGCTATATTTACGATGAAGCCGCAGGAATACCGGAAAAAGGCATTGCGCCGGGTACAAAGTTTGAGGCACTGCCGGAGGATTTTATCTGTCCTGTCTGTACTGCGCCAAAGTCTGCTTTTGAACTGGTAGAGGTCAAGCCTGACATCCCTGTTGCCCAAACGGAAGCAACACACGCCGAGAACTTGAGGGAGCTGTCGCCGGGCGAGCTGAGCGCCATTTGTTCCAGTCTTGCAAAAGGCTGTGAAAAACAGCGTTTGACCGCTGAGATGGAGGCCTTTTTTAAACTTGCAGACTATTTTAAAGCAAAAACACCCCAAGAGAATGGTTATGAGCTGACGGATATCAAAGATATGGCAGCAGAGGACCTAAAAACAAAATTTGCCGCTGCAAACGCTGTCGCCAAGGAAGCAGGCGACCGGGGTGCGCTGCGCTCTCTTGTCTGGGCAGAAAAGGTGACCACCATGGCAAAGCTGCTTGTGGAGCGTTACGAATAAGAGGGCGATGCCATGCTGGAAAACACACGCATCTTTGTATGTGACATCTGCGGTTTTATTTACTTGGGCAACACCCCACCGGAGGTATGTCCTGTATGCAAGGTGCCAAACTTTAAAATTATAGAGGTGGAAAGGAGATAAGAGTATGCCTGCTTATAGAAATGTCCGCTTATGCGGCAAGGATTGTATGTGCCTTTATGTTTGCCCCACAGGTGCAACCGATACAGAAAACAGCATTATCGACTGGGCCAAGTGCCTCCCGGGGTGCGACGCTTGCGTCAGGGCCTGCCCCTCCGGAGCCATCTCTATCGTACCCTTGGAATATCCTCATCAGGTGCAGCACAGCAAGGAAGTAATTGCGGCACAGCGTGCATTGGGTGCTTCCAAGGTAAAGCAGGAAAAGATTGCAACCCAGGTGGCTGCCAAAGCGCAGACTCCCATTGCCCGCCAGTTTGCCACTGCGCTGGAAAAATCCAACCGTCTGATGGCGGAGGATATTTTGCGGGAGAGCGGCTATATGCTTCCTCAAAGTGGAGAAGTCCGTGAGCTGCTCGCCGAAATGCTGGATAAGTCTGGCGATGATTTTCCCTGTGATGCAGCCCAGCTGCTGCTGGAAAAGCTCACCGTGTCGGTTTAAGACAAAGAAACATAGCCGGTTGCTTTAAAAAGGTAGCTATATTCGGTTAAAATAAGAACCCCCGGTTTTGACACAGGTAGTCAGAACCGGGGGTTTATTGTTGCTTATTCGGTTTGAGCCATTATTCTCCACGCTCACGAACAATAATGCGGATGGGAGTGCCCTCCATGCCAAATTGCTCACGAATCTGGTTCTCCAGATACCGCTGGTAGGAAAAGTGGAACAGCTCCGCCTTGTTGCAGAAAAATACAAATGTCGGCGGCTTGGTAGAGGCCTGGGTCATGTAGTAAATTTTAAGGCGCTTACCCTTGTCGGAGGGGGGCTGTACACGGGCTGTGGCGTAAGCCAGTAAATCATTCAGCTTGCCGGTAGAAATACGCATGGCATTTTTTTCGCTGACAAGGTTAATCATTTCATACAAACGCTCTACACGCTGGCCGGTAAGGGCAGAAATGAACAAAAAGGGCACATAGCTCATAAAGGAGAAGTCTATTTCCAGCTTTTTGATATACTCCTGCATGGTTCGGCCGTCTTTTTCTATGGCGTCCCACTTGTTTACCACCACAATGCAGCCCTTGCCCTGTTCATGGGCATAGCCTGCAATTTTGCTGTCCTGCTCGGTAAAGCCCTCCAGCGCGTCAATGACAATTACCGCTACGTCGCAGCGGTCTACCGCCATATAGGCGCGGAGCACGCTGTAGCGCTCAATGTTTTCATCCACACGGCTTTTGCGGCGGATACCAGCTGTGTCAATAAAGACATACTTGCCGTGCTCGTTTTCTACGGTGGTATCGGTGCTGTCGCGGGTGGTGCCGGCAATGTCGGCAACAATTACCCGCTCCTCCCCTGCCACGCGGTTAATCAGAGAGCTTTTGCCTACGTTGGGCTTGCCAATGACGGCAACCTTAATGGTCTCCTCGCCGTCATCCTCAACTTTTTCAAAGTCCAGATGTTCAAAGCAGGCATCCAGCAGCTCGCCTGTGCCATGCCCATGCACCGAGGAAACAGGAACAGGGTCACCCAAACCAAGATTATAAAATTCATAAAAATCGGCAGGAATATCACCGATGCGGTCGCACTTGTTGACGCAAAGCACCACCGGCTTGCCGCTGCGGAGCAGCATGGCGGCAATATCACTGTCATTGGCGGTAACGCCGCTGCGCAGGTCTACCACCATAATAATAACGTCCGCGGTGTCAATGGCTATTTGCGCCTGATTGCGCATTTTTGCCAGAATAAGGTCGTCGGTCTTGGGCTCGATGCCGCCGGTATCCACCAGCATAAATTCTTTGCTGCGCCACTCACAAGGGGCATAAATGCGGTCTCGGGTGACACCGGGGGTGTCCTCCACAATGGCCAGTCGCTGGCCGATGAGCTTGTTAAAGAGGGTGGACTTTCCCACATTGGGGCGCCCAACCACTGCAATGAGCGGTTTTGCCATAGTGCATCGCTCCTTTCGTCTATTGATTTATTAAAAGACAACACCGCACAATTCACGGCTGGCGCCTTAAGCGCCGTCTTGCTTGCAAATTTCCTGCCATATTTCACAAAAATACACGCTAATACATGAAGTATTGGCCATGCTTTTTGTTTTATCTGACAAAAAATTAGCTGTCGCAATACAACACTTAGCATTATGCGGTATCGCCTAAAAGCGTACAAAACATTTTGTTATACGCAAAAAACGGTTATTTTTTACCCGCCGGCAAGAAACCTACCCTTATCTTTAGTTGGTATTGCCCAGCAGTGCATCCAGCAGTTCAAAGCCGTCCACGGGCAGCACCTGTACAGGAACACCCAGTGCTGCCTCCAGTTGGGGAACAGTGCTGTCGTCTAAAAAGCGGTCTTTTTCATGACGAAGCATGACTTCGGGAATCAGCACCTTGTGTCCCAAAGGCTTGTCTTTTATTTCATGAATAATGTCCCCGCCGCACACCAGTCCGCTTACCGTTACAGTATCTCCAAAGAGGCGGTTGGGGATGCCATAAACCCGAATGTTGAGATTTGGGAATTTTTGCAGCGCGGTGGCAGTCAGTTGAGATAATAAAGGCTGTGCGGCAACGCCGCAGGCAATGGTAACTTCGTTTTGCCTGTCGTCACCATCCTCCAGCTTCAGGGCAGACTCAAACTCCTGCCGCAGCAATGCATGGATACCCACACCGTTATCCAGCTGGGCAAAATCTTCGTAGTATTCTGCGTCGGGAATGGGGCGCCCCGCCTGAACAAACAGCTCGTCCGAAGCAAAGGCAATGCGCGAGCCGTGTACCTTCAGCATACGCTGTCCAAACTCCTGGGCAATATCAATACATTCGGCAGCTTCCTCCGCGGTCATAGGCCGCAGCGGATATAAACCGTCCCGGTGCTTGGTAAGGCCCACGGGGACAAGGGCAATGCTTTGTACGCCCGGTGCAAGCTCGCCCAGGTCGTTAAGGCTGCGACGCAGCTCGTCACCGTCGTTGAGCCCGGGGCAAATGACCAGCTGGGTGTTGACCTTGATTCCGGCTTCTACCAGCATAGGCAGGTACCGCAAGGAGGGGCCCGACTGGGGGTTGAGCATCATTTTTTGGCGTACTTCGGGGTTTGTGGCGTGTACCGACACGTTAATTGGGCTGATATGCATTTTGATAATGCGCTGAATCTCCTCTTCTGACACATTGGTCAGGGTAACATAGCTCCCAAACAAAAAGGACATACGGCTGTCGTCATCCTTAAAGTACAGGGTATCACGCAAGCCGGGAGGTAGCTGGTCAATAAAGCAGAACACACACTTGTTTTTGCAGTGGTGCTGCCTGTCCATCAGGTAGGTATCAAACTCCAGACCCAGCTCATCATATTCGCCCTTGGTCACCGAAACCTTGCGTACTTTGCCATCTTCGCCCTGCAGCTCCATGGTCAAATGCTTTTCGGTCATATAAAAACGATAATCCAACACATCCCGAATGGTGTTGCCGTCAATGGTAAGCAGCGTTTCGCCGGGGCGCACGCCGCAGCGGTGAGCGGGAGACCCCTTATCCACCGCACTAATCAGCACTGCCACAAGAGGCACCGCCTTTCTTTGCTAAAAAATAAATCCGGTTTTGTTTTACAGCATTACTGTTTCACCGGGCGGCTGCACTTATGCGGCACAGCAAAAGAACGATGGATAATGCTGCATTGGTAAAGACTGCAGCACCTGTTATTGTGTGCAGATTCTGCATAGAAAAATAGAGGAGGACGCTTGTCCTCCTCCACTTTCAGCCATTGGCATTATTCAGCGTCAACCTTGACAATTTCTTTGCCTTTGTAGTAACCGCAGTTACCGCAAACACGGTGAGGAACCTTCAGCTCGCCACACTGAGTGCACTTGCAGAAGTTGGGAACAGGCAGTTTCCAAACGTTGGAACGTCTGGAGTTTTTGCGTGCCTTAGAACTTTTTCTCTTGGGTACCGCCATCTTTCAGCACCTCCTTAAATCTACTTATCATCTTCAAAAAACTTGTTTAAGGCTTCCAGCCGGGGGTCTATCGCCTGTGTATTGCAGTTGCAACAGGCTGTGTTACGGTTGCACCCGCAAACAGGACAAAGGCCCTTGCAGTCAACAGAGCACAAAAACTTATTGGGTAACTCCAATACAATATCGTTGGTAGCAAGCTCAGTAAGCTCTACGATACCGTCAGGGGCCACAATGAAGTCGTCGTCATCCCGTCCGTTCAGGGCGCGGACCACCGTGTGCTCGCTCTGCTGGGTAACCTGTTTTGTAAAGGGTGTCAGACAACGGTCGCAGGTTAGGTTCAGTGTAAACCGGTAAGCGCAGTCGAGTGAAACCACGCCGGCGCGGTTTTCCGCTTTTGCCGTAAGCTGCACGGGTTCTTTGATTAAAAACACACCTCTGTGTTTGTATCCGCTTAGGTCCACATCTCCCGTTACCACATCGGATTCACCCTCGCGGTCCATGACCTTGCAAAGATCAAATTTCAAAGCTCGCCACCTCCGAATTTCGACAGAGGAGACCCCGCCGCTGTGTTCGCTCAGCTACGAAAAAGGGCATACTTACCCCATCATCGTAACTGTCACGGAAAATATTATATAGTGCGTGTCCTGCTTTGTCAAGGGCAAAAGCCGCATTTTTGGCGGTTTTTTGCATCAGATAAGATTTATGGCTGCTTTTTAACAAAAGAAAAGCCAAATACCAATTTTTTCTGTTTTTAAAAAAATTGATAACTCTGAACAGCAATAAAGAAAATGTGTTTAACCGGTGCTCCGGTGTCCATACTAAAGAATATGCCAGGCCCAAAAACCGTCTTGGTATAGCTTTCCATTTCAGGAAGGAGGGTCGCCCTTGCAGCGAAAAAATAATCATGTATATTCCACCTTTTTTAGAGCTTTTGGCGTTACTCTGCTGCTGATGGGTGTGGTACTGGCTACCGTCTGCCTTGCTTTTTATTTAAGGCAAAACCGTCCGCAGCAAGATGTTTCACAGCTGCCTACTGTTTATCTTCCCCGAAAAGAGGAGCGTTTAAACATTTTGCTGACTGGAGCCGAAGATGGTTTAACCGATCCCGATTGCTACCTATTGTTTGGCTTTTTACCGGACAAGGGGCGTATTGCCCTATGCATGTTGCCACCCAAAACCTATGTGGAATACGGCGGAGAAGCCACCACGCTCCAAGGGCTGTACCAAAAGGGTGGAATTGCCTATGCACGAAAAGCTTTGGAGCAATATTTGCAGATTCCGCTGGACAGATGGGCAAAGATGGATGTAGAGGGGCTTTCTCGTCTGATGAGTATGACAGGCCTCATGGACTACTACCTGCCGGTGGACTTAAACGGAAAGCTTCATGGACGCAAGGTGGTGATGCCCAAGGGCAGCTACAGCCTGGATGGACGGAAGACCTATGACATTTTGGCATATCCCTCCTACAAGGGCGGTGAGGTAGAACGCAGCGACCGGGGCGCCATGCTGGTATCTCAGCTGGTAAGCGAAAATTTACCGGCTTTTCTTACCGACGTGGGGGACAAGCTGATAAAAGCCGTACTGGATGTCATGGAGACAGATCTGTCTTATAAAGATTACGAAACCAGAAAGTCTGCAGCCTCCTTTTTGGCAAAGCTGGATTTACCGGCCACTGCGGTGGTGTATATTGAAGGTAGCATGAGTGTGGATAAAACCATCTTCTACCTGACACCGAGCTGCATGAACCGTATTCAGGAAATGTACCTGGCAGATGATGAGGCCATAGCGACAAAGCCGGTAGGAGAAGCTGCAGCAATACAAGATAACCGCTAGCCAACGGCTAATATAAATGGTCTATGCCACGACTGTTTCAATTTAAATGTACCTGCCAAAGGAAGCTGTGCAATAAATAATCCTACGGATTAGTTGCCAATAAAACAGCAGCTGACACATTAGTGTCAGCTGCTGTTTTTGCAGTTTATCAGAAAGAAGGGGAACATTCAAGCTCTTTTCAATCAAGCGATCTTGTTGATTTCCTGTTTTTGGGAGTATATAATAAGCATGCATAAGAAAAGCTAAAAAGGATTATTTTAATCTTTTTTCATTGATAAAATTTCACAGTTTTTAAATGTATAAACCAGTGTTTTTTATGTAAGGGGGTGCGGCTTTGCCGCACCTTGGCAACAGGCCGGAGGAGACCTTTGCCCTGTTTGTTGGGTCTTACCAAAGCTAAAAGATTGTCATCTGCAAATAGTCTGGCTAACCTATGGTTTTTTGGATGCACGCCGTTTATTGGCATTGTCCCCTGATAAAACCGGTATTAGCCCAGGATGTTGGAAGCCACGTTATCCACCACGGAATCTACCACTTGGCCCACTACTTTGGCTGCCTTACCTGCTGAGCGTTTCATGACTTTACGTGTGCCCTTCATAGAGCGCGCATTCATTACATAGGCAGCAGTTCCCGCGGCCAGAGTAACCGCAGCAATACCTGTCACGGCGGGAGCCATGCTTTTATTTTTTTTGCTGTGCATTGTTAATCCTCCTTCCGGCAAACCTTCGGCAAAGACAAGGGTCGTTATTTGCGGCCCTGTTCTCAACCGGTGTTTGCAAATATTATTCTATCCGTCCTGATGCGGACTAAACAAGGACGTTTTTGGCAAGAAAAAAGCCAGTTAATCTACTGGCCAGCTTCTTAAAATTTTACCTGTATTTTTTTAAAAAAATACGCAAAGCCTTTTGTGTAAGCTGTAAATGCAAAACAAGCAAGTTTTAAAAAAAATAAAAGCTTCTACCTTTTGCACAGTGGCAAGGCCTTTAAACACCTTTACTTTGGTTGTTTTAAAGGAACATAAAAATGGACAAGCATTTAAGGACAAAAACATATAACTGATATCACTAAAAACACTTCAATCAAACTGTTTTAAATTGTTGCAAATCAATAAATTTATTGTATTGGTAATAGAGATTTTGGTAATTTGAATCTCCGGCATATCCACGCGTATACTACGAATTGAGAGGTGCTCTGTTATGGCAAACCAACAGCTCCGCGTAGCGGCAATTCACGACCTATCCGGCTTTGGCCGCTGCTCACTTTCTGTCATTTTGCCTGTTATGTCTGTTATGGGCGTGCAGGTGTGTCCTATTCCCACGGCTGTCCTATCCACCCATACCGGCGGCTTTGGCGATGTAGCACTGCGAGACCTTACAGATTACATGGAGCCATGTTTGGAGCATTACCGTGCTTTAAAATTGGAAATGGACTGTGTTTACACAGGGTACCTCAGCTCTGTAGAACAGGTAGAGCACTGCCTGAGTTTTTTTGACTGCTATGGCAATGCGTTAAAAGTGGTGGACCCTGTTATGGGCGACCACGGTAAGCTGTACCGTTCCTTTACATCCAAAATGGTAGAGGGAATACGCTCTATGGTTTGCATGGCCCATGTTGTTACACCAAATTTGACCGAAGCTATGATTTTACTGGGAGAAGAGCCGGCGGCCACTCAACTGACCACCTCTCAGGCACGGAGTCTTTTGGCGCGTTTAAGCAAGCTTGGGCCACAGCGTGTAGTCATTACCGGTGTCACCCTTGCCACGGGAGAATACGCAAATTTATGTTACGACAGCCAGCATAACAGCTACTGGAAGTCGGTTACAGATTATCTTCCCGTGCGGTATCCCGGAACGGGAGACATTTTTGCAGCCGTACTTACAGCATCGCTGTTACAGGGCGACAGCCTGCCCATGGCAATGGACAGGGCAACCCGGTATGTGGAGCTCACCATTAAAACCACCTATAGCTACAGTACCGACTCCCGTCAGGGCGTTATGCTGGAGCAGACCTTGCCTTGGCTGACACAGCACGAGGTTCCCCGGGGTTATTTAAGCCTATAAGGGCGTGTGCTTCATGCCCTTGCAGGATACTTATGATCAGTATGAGTAAAGAGGGTATGAAGTATGTCTGAACAAAACAATCAAAACACATCCAGACCGAATAAGGTGACAGTCCACGACATTGCACTGGTGGGCCTTATGGCCGCCGCGGTATTTGTGGCAACCTATATTCGCATAGAATTTCCTACACCCGTAGGCAAGGGCATGGTGCATTTGGGCAACATTGTCTGTTTGCTGGCAGGGTTACTGTTTGGGCCTGTGCGGGGCGGACTTTCTGCCGGAATCGGCTCCTTTTTCTTCGATATTTTTGGTGGCTGGGCTTCCAGCGCGCCCTTTACTTTGGTGTTTAAGTTCATGATGGGCTATTTGTGCGGCGTTATCTCCTGGGGCGGCGATGCCAAAGGCACCAACACCCGTAAAAACATCATTGGCGCCATTACAGGCATGTATGGGTATGTGGTGCTGTACCTAGCCAAAAGCTTTATTACCGCGCTGATGCTGGGCAACGTATGGCAGACTGCTCTTGCCGATGTAGGAATTAAGGCTACAACCTCTTTTTTAAACGGGACACTGGCCATCGTTCTTTCCTGCTTATTGGCACCGGTCCTTCGTCGGGCACTTAGCCGTGCAGGGGTTTATAAAAAATTTGTAAAATAACTTGCTATAACAAACAAAGGGCGATGCTGCAAACTGCAGCATCGCCCTTTGTTTGTTCCTGTTAAAACCAAATTTTTTATCAATTCTACATCTGGGTCAATAAAGCTGCCTATGACAGCAGCTGTTAGATTTTAAAGTGCCACTCATTGCATCTTTATATGCTCCAGCACAGGCGCTTTTGTTCTTCTTTACAGGCATACATTTTAGTATCTGCCGCAGAAATTAAAGCATCGGTAGTGCGGGGTGAAACCTCATCCAAGGTGGCGCATCCCATGCTTAATGAGAGGTGGTAAGGCTGGCTAGCCAGGCTGTTGAACTGACTGACCTGATGACGGATTTCATTCTGTAGCTCTTCTGCTTCGGAAGCCAAATGCCGGGTACCCATGATCACAAACTCGTCTCCTCCAAGGCGTGCAACCAGGTCAAATTCGTCCCGGCAGCTTTGCCGCAATATCTGTGCGGTTTGAATTAAGGCCCTATCTCCTGTACTATGCCCATACCGGTCGTTTATTTGCTTAAAATAATCAATATCCAGCATGATAACAAAAAGAATGTATTGGCCCTTGTAATGCTGAATACGGTGTTCCAGTACCTGGTTGGCATAACGGCGGTTATAAAGTCCGGTAAGAGCGTCTGTATAAATTTGACGGTTTTGAATGGTGACAAAAATCATTAAAAACATTAGTGCCGTAGAAATCCAGATGAGGGACAGACCAAAAAACATTACCTGAAGGATGGTAGCACCCAATGGTGCCAAAGGAAAAAGAAGAAAATAGCGGTAAAGCTCCTGCTGGCTCTGCAAGCCGCTGTGGCGTGTCTTTTTTAAGGTAAGAATTACGGCATAAGCAAGGTACAAAGCACAGATAAACAGAATTATTAAAAAAGAGGGGCTCCTTTGATACCCGTTATTGGTGCTGATGGTAAAAATTAGGCCGGTAAAGGGAGCAGTAACGGCAATTGCCACACCAATGACGGCAGGAACACAGTAAATTTTGATGCGGCGGCGCAAGCCGCAAAAATCTCCCTCCAGCTTAAAATCACAATACATCAGCCACATCATGCAAAGAACAGGGTTCAGTGCAAAATATAGTACGGTGATACTGTAGTTTAATATTCTTGCACCATAAAAAGTTTGATAATCAATGAGCCACATACCTGCGTCTGCAAGCAATACAATGATATTGCCCAGCAAAAGCCACCGGAAAAGCTTTTCGTCCGTTGATTTGCGCTGCGACTTGTTCCCCCTTAGGCTCATAAACATAATCAGTAAAATGAGGATGCCAATGATATCAATCTGTGTATATAATATGGTTGCCAGCATGGAGTTACTCCTCACTTCTATCATTTTACACGGTACATGATGCTGGTTGGTTGGAGTCCAGATCAACGTAAACCACCTTGTTTCCATGACTAAGAATAATCTTTTCCAAATGAGCCGGAGAGATGGCAAGGCTGGCGGTGTTAACATTGGGATGTACCCACACATGGTCTAAGTTTTGTATATCGCTGTCAAAAACCACCGTTACCCTGCAAAGTGTATCGTTGATGATGCCAAGAGGTGTTACGGCACCCCTGGAAAGCCCCAAAACTTCCCCCAAGCGTTCTTCTGAGGCAAAGGTGAGGGGCTTGCAGCCCAGCTTGTCCTTTATGGTCTTTAGGTCTACATGTTTATGACCCTTTACACTGATTAAGTAAAAATTTTGCTTTTTGTTGTCATGAACAAAAAGATTTTTCAGAACATTTTCGGTATCCTTGATGCCAACATCCACCATATCTTCCATGGTAAAAGCAGGTTTATGTTCAATCAACTCATAGGGAATACTGAAACTGTTCAGAAGGTCTGTTATAAATGACGGATACTTATCCATACTCTAGCCCCATTTCTTGAGGTTATTGCAATTACAAATTTTTTAACATTTTAATAGAGACTGATAAAAAAATACATAGCATTCCTTTGCAGGAAATGCTATGTAAAACTGGCACCCCCGGCGAGAATCGAACTCACGACTAACCCTTAGGAGGGGTTTGTTATATCCATTTAACTACGGAGGCGTGTTGATAAGTCTTTTTAATTCTACCGTCCGGCCAAGGGTTTGTCAACAAAATAGGCATTTATCAAAAAAAAGCGCCCCACTACTTTAATTTTGCTAACAAAAATGGTATATTAACTAAGTAACTAGGCGGAAGGAGAAGGGTAAACTCTGCCGCCGCGGCCCAAACCTAGGTTTGGTGCTTTTGTAAAAAGCCCCTGTGGCTTGCCGCCCAACCGCAGGAATGCTATGGTTTTGCCCGGGGAGGAGAAGCAAAATAGCTTCTGGATGCAGCGTCAGATGTGCGTCCCGTATAAAACCAGGCCGCCCAAAAACAAACCGTCGGGGGCTCCATGGTTTTGCCGTACGGTAACGGCGAAAGTGAAAATAAAAATGAAGAAAGAAAAATCCTGCGGGGCATTAGTGTTTCGCAAAACAGAGGGTTCTTATGACCTTGTTCTGCTGCGCCATAAGTTTGGCGGGCACTGGTCCTTTCCCAAGGGACATGTAGAACAAGGCGAAAATGAACGTCAAACTGCACTAAGAGAGGTAAAGGAAGAAACCGGACTTTCTATCCGCCTTTTAGAGGGATTTCGGGAAAGTGTTGAGTATTTTCCCAAACCCGGGGTAAAAAAACAAGTAGTATACTTTTTAGGCAAAGCACTGGGAGAGGTGCTGGTTCCTCAGGAAGAAGAGATTAGTGAGCTGAAATGGGTAGGCATTGAGCAGGCATCCGACATGGTAACCTTTGCCAATGACAAAAGGCTCATTCGTCTGGCCAGAAAACGGCTGGGTGTGGCAAAAATTGAAGATGACCCCGAAATTGCACAGACAGGCAGGTGATGTGTTACGTTTAGTGCGCCTCATCAAAAAACCCCTAAGCTTTTGCGCGGTAAACCCGCACGGGTAATAACGCAAAGCTTTTTGGTGGTAATTCTCATCGGCACAGTGCTGCTGATGCTTCCCATCAGTTCCCGGGCGGGACAGTTTACCTCTTTTAACGATGCGCTGTTTACCGCAACCTCCGCAACCTGTGTTACGGGACTGGTGGTGCACGATACCTATTTGTACTGGAGCCCCTTTGGGCAGATTGTAATATTGGCTCTCATCCAAATAGGCGGTTTGGGACTGGTTACCTTTGCAACCTTTTTTAATATGATTATTGGCCGCAAGCTTGGACTACGCAATATGGACTTGGCAAAGGAATCGGTAAATACCGACTCCTTTGGAGATGTCCGTGCATTGGTAAAAACTATTTTTGCTCTTACCTTTACGGTAGAAGCCATTGGCGCAGTGTTGTTGGCAACGGTGTTTATTCCCCGCTACGGCGGCATTACTGGGCTTGCCAAGTCTATCTTTGTATCAATATCCGCCTTTTGCAACGCCGGCTTTGACTTAATGGGTGTAGAAGGAGAATACTCATCTCTTACCACCTTTGCCGACAGCCCGGTGGTTTTGCTTACCGTGGCTGCTTTGGTTATTACCGGCGGTCTGGGCTTTATTGTCTGGAAGGATGTTGCCCGCTGGCGGCGCACCAGGCATCTGGAAATGCACACCAAAGTAGTATTGATTATGACAATGGTGCTGTTGGTTGGCGGTACCATAGGATTTTTGGGCGCAGAATGGGGTAACCCCAACACACTGGGGCCAATGTTCTTCTTTGACAAGTTGCTTAACAGCTTCTTTCAGTCGGTTACCGTAAGAACCGCAGGCTTTAATGCCATTGATCAAGCGGGTATGACCGACCTTGCCAAGGTATATGCCATTGTTCTGATGTTTATTGGTGCGGCACCGGCCGGTACGGCAGGTGGCATCAAGGTTACAACGCTGGCAGTTATTGTAATGACCGTTGTGTGTGTTATTAAGGGTGAAAACGACACCATAATCTGCCGCCGCAGGGTGGAATACAAGGCGGTTTACAAGGCTTTGGCCCTGTTCTTTCTGGCGTTGATGGTTGTAGTGCTTTCCTCCATGATTATGCACTTTACGTTGGATCAGCAGGCAAACACCATTGATGTGGTGTTTGAAGAGGTTTCTGCCTTTGGCACAGTGGGTCTTTCGGCAGGCATCACCGGGCAGCTCAGCACAGCCTCCCGCTGGGTGCTGATTTTGTCCATGTTCCTGGGACGTGTGGGCCCTGTGTCTCTGGCGCTTTCGCTGGCTATGCATACCACCGGCCGCAAAGAAGTCATTCCTTCCGGTAAAATTCTCATTGGATAAGTCAGATTAGCAACAAACTTTTGATAAAAGGCGCCGCAAAATGCGGCGCCTTTTGTTTATTTTGGTGTACCCAATACCATAAAACCAATGGTGTTAATGGCAAAGTTTGCAAACATATGGGTAAGCCAGGAGCTGTAAATTGTTCCGTCGTGAGAATCCAACCAGTTAAACACAAGCCCGCCAACAAAGAGGCCTGCCATAGCCACAATAAAAAGTATAGGGCTGAACCAACCCCGGAGCATGGCTACATGATAAAGGGCAAAGGTGCCGGCGCTGATCAGGCAAGCCCAGCGACAGCCCACCCGGCGAAGCCCCAAAAACAAAAAGCCCCGAAAGAAAAATTCCTCCAACAGGGAGTTAATAAAGGAAATATACAAAGAAACCCAGATAAAATTTTGACCCGTAACGCCAATATTGTTTTCCAAAGCGGCCACAATTTGTCCGGTAGAGATAAAGCCTCCCAACACCTGCCACGCGCCCATAATTACAACGTATACACCC
>JAEYXR010000100.1 GCA_023431215.1 Bacillota bacterium | reverse complement strand
GGGTACGGTTTGCAGTAACCCATGCTGCGCCCGATGCACCGACGATACAGACTGCCAGTGCAATATAAAAGCCTTTTTCTTTGATATAAGTGAATACTTTGTTTTCTTTCATTGTTCCATATCACCTCGCCAATATTGTGCACCAGCATTGGCTCGATTATACAAGGGTGTTTCGGTTTTATTTCCGGCGTATGAACAAACCAAAGCCATTTTCTTTGCCGCAGCGTATTCCAAACCAAATTTCGCGTATGCCGATTACTAAAACAAGCCCCCCAAACAGCCTGCGCAGCAGTTCTTGAGATAGTCCCCCTGCAATCAGTACACCAAGCCAAACACCGGCAATACCGCCAATTGCAATGGGCAGGGCGGCGCTTAAATCTACCAGTCCATTTTTGCGGTGAAACCAAAGACTGCACAGCCCCACCGGAATCACAAATAAAAGATTGATGCCCTGGGCCATAAGCTGCTGCATGCCCACAGCCGAAAGGTACAGCAGCAAAACACCACCGCCACCCAGCCCCATAGCTGCCAAAGCACCCGCACCCACCGAAGCAAGTCCAAGCATTATCCAATCCATAAATTACGTGCACCTCCCCATAAAAGCAGGAGACCAAAGGCTATCTTCAGCCAGCTGATGTTCAGCTTTTGCAACAGCCATACCCCAAGCAGAGCGCCCAGAATGCCTCCCGGCAGGTATGGCAGGGCATCGGTCAGGTGCAGCCAGTCTTTGTAGAGATAAAATCCGGCGCTTACTGCCGAAAGAGGGACGATAATAGCCAGGGAAGTGGCATGAGACTTTTTGCCGTTAATCCCAAAAAGCTCCAAAAGAGGAACCAGTACCATGCCGCCGCCGGCACCGAGCAGCCCGTTTAGCAAACCAACACCAACACCACCTGCCAGCCCCCAAAGCTTAAATGCGTTTTTTTTCATTTTTTTGCTCCGTTCTGCCAAACTGGTTGGCAAAATAATTTGGTATTTATCTGCCGGCTGCGGCATACACTTCTTTGACGGGAGTATTGTGTGTGGCAGCTTTTTATGTGCAGGTGCCAAGAGAAACACCCAGTTACATTTATTTTCTATCAATATTTTTAGTGTTACTCAAAAATTAAAAAATAACACAAAAGGTTCATGTCAACTAAGCTTAAAATTGTACATACATTAACAAGACGGGTCATATATTTATAGTAAGACCAACATCGAGGGAGGGAATGACTTGAAGGGTCTCCCAGAAGACAGAGCCAACAGCTTTGCTCTGTATATTATCGAAACCGGGGCTACGGTAAGAGAAACAGCAAAGAAATTTGCAATATCTAAATCAACGGTACATAAAGATATTACGGAACGTCTTCAAAAAATTGATTATCCCCTGTACCTCCAGGTAAAAACGGTGCTGGATAAAAACAAGCAGGAGCGGCATATTCGTGGTGGAATGGCCACCAAGCGCAAATATGCAAAGGGCAAAGAAATTTAAACAGAACAATAAGCTTCATACGCCGCAAAAAAGACCGGCGGCGTATGAAGTTTGTTTGTGCTTGTACAGGGCACCTATAGAGTGTATATATTCGGCCAATGGATAACACCATACGGTATGTTTTGCCGACAAAAGCTTGCTTGTACATTGGAATGCCCAAATCCTTATGGTCATTCTCTTGTCTTTTTGCAGCAAAAAAGCACCACTGTCCAAATGACTGCGGACAGAGGTGCTTTTGTTTTATCAAAATCAGGTGGTATAAAAAAGGCTGTCGGTTAAATACTGTGCATCACAGGTGAGGTCCATACCCAGCTTGCGGTAAATTTTTTGGTCGCCCTTTGCCACAAAGGTAGTGGCGTGAGCCTGACTGCCGTCCAAAGATCCAAGATGTTCCATTGCGGTGGCGGCAGCAGGGTTGGTAACGGCAGAGATGGAAAGTGCCATTAAAATCTCCTCGGTGTTGAGAATACAATTTTTCATCTTCAGCACACGGGTTTTCATATCCAAAATAGGTTCAATGATAATGGGGGGCAGCAGATGCATGGAGTCGGGAATGTCACCCAGCAGCTTTGCTGCGTTAAGCAGTGCGGAGGCAGGAGCACTCATAAGCTCGGAGTTACGCCCCGTGACAATGCGGCCGTCGGGCAGCTGAATGGCAGTTGCGGTTACACCCTCGGTTTTGTCCAGGCGCACCTTGGCATCCTCCAGGTAATTGCGTGCAGCAGGCACTGCCACACGGTCATCTACCTTCAGGTTCAGACCCTCCATAATCATTTTTTGACGCTGGTAGGTCTCGGCATCTATGGCACCCAGCTTATAGTCGCAGGCGGCTTTCAGATAGCGGCGGATAATCTCCTGACGGGAGGCCTCCTGCACAACAGCATCATCAACAATGCCAAAAGCAATGCAGTTTACACCCATGTCGGTGGGAGAATGGTAAAGCTCGGTACCTGTAATGCGTTCAATAATGCGCTTGATGACAGGGAACATTTCCATATCCCGATTATAGTTCACTGCAGAGGTTCCGGTTGCCTCAAGATAAAAGGAATCAATCATGTTAAAATCCTTGAGGTCTGCGGTGGCAGCCTCGTAAGCAACATTTAAAGGATGCTTTAGGGGTACGTTCCAAACCGGGAAGGTCTCAAATTTGGAGTAACCGGCCTTCTTTCCCTGTTTATGCTCGTGGTACAGTTGGTTTAAGCAGGTGGCCAGTTTGCCGCTGCCGGGGCCGGGAGCGGTTACCACTACAATGGGCTTGGTTGTCTCAATGTAGGGGTTGGAGCCGTAGCCCTGGTCGCTGACAATGGCTTCCACGTCGGTGGGGTAACCTGCAATGGCATGGTGCAGGTAGGTACGAATGCCGCGGCGCTCCAGCTTGGCTGCAAACATTTTAGCTGCGGGTTGCTCCTCGTAACGGGTAATCAGCACGGAGTTTACATCCAGCTCATAGGAGCGCAGGTCATCAATTAGGCGCAAAACATCAGAGTCATAGGTAATGCCGCTGTCGCCGCGTACCTTGTTACGCTCAATATCGCCTGCGTGAACACAAATGATAATTTCCGCCTGGTCTTTGAGGCTAGCCAGCAGCTCCAGCTTGGCATTTTCCTGGTATCCCGGAAGGCAACGCTTGGCATGGGTATCAAACATCAGTTTGCCGCCAAACTCCAAATACAGCTTGTCCCAGTTGCGCACTCGCTCTAAAATATATTTTGACTGCTCTTCCAGGTATTTTTCATGGCTAAATCCTTGCTTCATCTCTTTTTTGCTCCCTATCCGCCGTCCGTTTTCGGCTCATAATCATACGTAATCTAGTATAACATTCCCCCAAGGGTAAGTAAATGCCCAAAAACGGGAAAAAACAGAAAAAGCAAAAAGTCTGCAATCTGTAACAGGCAGCAAGGAAAGAATTTTATAAATTGGGAAGCAGGATTTTGTGAACTCTGTAAAAAATAGATAGTAATATGACGATAACTAATATAGGTATAAATTTTAAGCATTTGCTAGCAATAAGACCTGTTTGTAGATATGGAAAGCATTCTTTTTGAGTTAAAAGTAATTGCCACATAAAAAAGCCCGCCGCTGGTGGAGAATAGCGGCGGACTTTTGTTTCCTGCTTGTGGGGCCAATAAAAAAGGTTATGGACTGATTATTTCTTCAAAGAGACTGCACCGGCGCAAACCAGAGAAATAACAGCCAAAGCAGTAGCGATTCCAACTACGTCAATGGCACCGGTGGTGGGGTTGGTAGCATCGCCGGAATCTGCATCGGTGTCAGAAGAAGGAATTTGAAGCGGCAGATTCCAGTTCCTTGTCAGAGGATACATAGGAACCCAGAGAGCGGGTTTTTAAAACCCAGCAGCCGTCATCTTCAGACCACTTGGCACCAGACTTGGTGAGAAACATATGTGTTGCAGATATTGTACGGCAGATGCAGCTCCTGAGAGCGGGAGAAGTATGGTTTGGTTGCTTAAAAAGGCAACTTATGGTAATATAACCGCATAGGCAGTAGTTATATTTTAAAGCTTAGAAAAACTATCATCCAAACACACAATGCTGCATTTTTAAAATATTTTTGATAAAAACACCTGTCCAGAACCAATACTTTGTGTAAAGACAAAGCCAAGTAAATGGCAGCGGGTACATTCATCCGCAGCATGCCTGTAAAGCGCTTGCCAAACGGTTACAAGAACTTTTTATTGTTTAGCTGCATTTACCGTAGTTTTGGCGTTACCTATAAAAAGTGTAAGGGTAATTTGGTGCCGAAGATGATGGTGCAGCATTGCATAGATGAGATAAGCAGAAAGGAACGTCATGAAAGGAAAAGAGCAATATAAAAAGCTTTTGATCTTTATATTATCACTGTTGCTGTGGTTTGGTTTGACAGCACTGTGGGCTGTGGCCTGGTATGAGTTTTTTAGCAAGGCTACATGGGGCGGCCCGTTTTACCGAAAAGGCAACTGGCTGGTGATAGCAATCTATGGGTTTATGCTGCTGATTTTTAATTTTACCTACGGCGGATACCGGGTGGGTTATTACAAGCGGGGCGACATTATTTTTTCCGGTTTTTTGGCCACGGTATTTACCAATGCCCTTACCTATCTTCAGGTAAGCCTGATGGCGCGCAAGTTTCTAAATTTGTACCTGTTTTTGGCGCTAACCGCCATCGATTTTATTTTGATATGGGTATGGGCTACCGCATCCAACAAACTGTATAACAGGCTGTACCCGCCCCACCGTATGCTGGTGGTTTACGGCGGACGCGGTCTGGCCGAAAGCCTTATTTGCAAAATGAGCACACGCAGCGAAAAATACCGTATCTGTGAGGCCATTCACATTGACGACGGATATGACAGAATCATTAGCCGAATTGGGGAGTATGAGGCTGTTGTACTGTGTGACATTCATTCAGAGCTGCGCAATCAAATTTTAAAACACTGTTTTAAAAACCAAATACGGGTTTATGTTACCCCCAAAATTGCAGATATTATTATTCGGGGTGCAAGCACCATCAATTTGTTTGACAGCCCTCTTTTGCTATGCCGCAACATGGGATTAAGCGGGACACAAAAAATGGTTAAGCGGATGATGGACCTTGCAATATCCGGGTTGGGTCTGGTGGTGCTCTCCCCGGTCATGCTGTTGGTTGCGGCGGCAATAAAGCTGGAGGATGGCGGCCCGGTGTTTTACTGCCAGCAGCGCCTTACCCTTGGGGGCAGAGTGTTTAATATTTATAAGTTTCGCAGTATGATTGTGGATGCAGAAAAAGATGGTATACGGCTGGCAAGCAAAAGCGATAAACGTATTACGAGGGTGGGACGGTTTATCCGCAAAACCCGCCTAGATGAAATTCCTCAGCTCATCAACATTTTTAAGGGTGAGATGAGTGTAGTGGGTCCGCGGCCTGAACGCCCCGAAATTGCCGACCAATACACCAAAAATATGCCGGAGTTTCCTTACCGGCTAAAGGTAAAGGCAGGGCTGACAGGTTATGCACAGGTGGTGGGAAAATATAACACCACACCCTATGATAAGCTCAAGCTGGACCTGATGTATATTTCAGAATACTCTATTCTTACAGACATTAAGCTGATATTAATGACCATTAAGGTTATTTTTACACCCAACTCTACCGAGGGTGTTGCAAAAGAACAAAAAACAGCCGATACAGCTTCCCGCAGGTAACACAAAAGCCTCTTTGACCCAAACAGGTTAAAGAGGCTTTTAAGCTGCCTTCGTATTTTTTACCGGTGGGGCAATTGTTATTCTGGCTTCAAAAGGCAGCTTACTCCCAGCAAAAGCGGTAACCCACCTTACGCAGGGTTTGAATACAGGCACCATAAGGGCCCAGCTTTGCCCGCAGACACTTAATATGAGTATCTACTGTCCGAGTATCTCCGTGGTAACCCAGCTCCCAAACAGAACCTATGATTTGGGCGCGGGTCAAAACCAGATTTTTGTGGAGCGTTAAATAGCACAGCAGCTGGTATTCCCGCAGTGTCAACGGAACAGAAACGCCGTCTATGCTGATATTACGCTGCCCGGGGCAAAGCTTCAGCCCACCAAAAGTAAGTTCCTGAGTAATATCCTGCAGTAAGCCCCGCTTAAGCCCACCGGCGGGGGCAGCCAGTACCAGGTGGTGCTCATCATTGCTACTGTTAAGACCCAGGGAGGAGGATAAGGCCCCCGGCATCCGTCGTAACATTTCGGCAGATACAAGCTGCACCGAAACGGTTGCAACCACTAAGTATTGGTCACAGGCGCATTTATCCAAAAGTTTTTGACTTTGCAGGTCGTCAAAGCCCTCGCGGCGCAGGCAATCAGAGACCATACGTCTGGCAGCTATCTCCTGTTCTGCTGGCAGTGAGATGCATTTCATGGCAATTCTCCTTTTCTAATGTTACAAAAGGGGACCTTTGTTGTCTTGGTTAAAGCTTCCAAACTACAGTATGCCATGGGAATGTGTATACCGGGTGATGAAAAAGCGGGTAAATTATGAAAAGTCCCCGGCACTTATTTAAGTGCCGGGGGCTTTTTACATAAGAGATTATTTGGTGTTGTAGGGAGTTTTTTCTTTCAGCAGAACATCGTGAGAGCCGCCCTCTACAATACTGGTGGCCGAAACCAGAGTGATTTTGGCTTTTTCCTGCAGTTCGGGAATGGAAAGTGCACCGCAGTTGCACATGGTGGAGCGTACCTTGCTGAGAGAAAGCCCCACATTGTCCTTCAAAGAGCCTGCATACGGCACATAGGAGTCAACGCCTTCCTCAAAGGAGAGCTTTTTATCGCCACCCATGTCATAACGCTGCCAGTTGCGGGCGCGGTTGGAGCCTTCGCCCCAGTATTCCTTCATATAGTTGCCGCCAATGTTGACCTTGTTGGTGGGACTTTCATCAAAGCGGGCAAAGTAACGGCCCAGCATAATGAAGTCGGCACCCATAGCCAAAGCAAGGGTCATATGATAATCATAAACAATACCGCCGTCGGAGCAGACCGGAATATAAATGCCGGTGCGCTTGTAATACTCATCACGGGCCTCTGCAACCTCAATCAAAGAGGTGGCTTGTCCGCGGCCAATGCCCTTTTGCTCACGGGTAATACAGATAGAACCGCCGCCAATACCTACCTTGATAAAGTCAGCACCTGCTTCTGCCAAAAACAAAAAGCCTTCCCGGTCTACAACATTGCCTGCACCAATTTTTACCTTATCGCCGTACTTCTCACGGGTCCATACCAGAACACGGCGCTGCCACTCGCTAAAGCCTTCGGAGGAATCAATGCACAGAACATCTGCACCGGCTTCCAGCAGTGCGGGGATGCGCTCTTCGTAGTCACGGGTATTGATGCCTGCGCCAACCACATAACGCTTGGAGGTATCCAAAAGCTCGGCAACGTTTTCTTTATGGCTGTCGTAATCCTTACGGAAAACCAAATGGGTCAGACGCTGCTGGCTGTCTACCAGCGGCAGGCAGTTCAGCTTGTTGTCCCAAATAATGTCGTTTGCTTCTTTTAGGGTGGTGGTATCGGGGGCATAAATCATATCGGAATAGGGAGTCATAAATTCAGAAACCTTGGTGGAGGGATCCATACGGCTGACACGGTAGTCACGGCTGGTCACAATGCCTACCAGTTTGCCGGAGGGTGTGCCGTCACTGGTGACAGGCATGGTGGAATGGCCGGTTTTGGCCTTCAGCTCCAAGACATCTGCTAAAGTCATGTCGGGACACAGGTTGCTGTCACTGGCTACAAAGCCGGCTTTGTGTGCCTTGACACGGGCAACCATAGCCGCTTCGTCCTCAATGCTTTGAGAACCATAGATAAAGGAAATTCCACCCTCTTTAGCCAGGGCAATGGCCATTTTTTCTCCGGATACCGACTGCATGATGGCAGACACCAGAGGAATATTCATGGTAATGGGACAATCTTCCTCTCCCTTGCGGTATTTTACCACAGGGGTTTTCAGGCTAACGTTGCCGGGAATGCACTCGGCAGAAGAGTAGCCGGGTACAAGCAGATACTCACCAAAAGTATGAGACGGTTCTTTAAAATAAAAGGCCATAATCCAGACAGTTCCTCCTACAACTTAATTTCGAAATATAATACTCTTATCCTAACATAAAGTCAAGGGAAGAACAAGAAAAAGCCGTTGTTTTCGGCCTTTTAGACGAAAATCAACAGCTTTTTGACCTGGTTGCGACGTCAAACACAAAAAGGAGTGTTTTTGTGTTTAGATGTTTGATTTACTGCGTTAAAACAAAATAAAAAGCATATAAAAAATATATCATAAAGTGTCATGGTAGAAAATCAAAGCTCCGGGCCCTTGTCGCCTTTTGTGCTGTGGGCAGAATCCTCATAAGGGCGGTACTGGGATTGCTGATAAACAGGGTCATATCCATATTGCTGTGCAGAGCCATAGCCCTTGGGGTTGGGGCCGTACTGGTTGGGGCCGGGGGTGCTGTCGGTGCAGAACCAAATGAGCATAACAATCCATCCTACAAGGGGGATACAGCCGATAAACCAATACCAGCCGCTTTTAGAAATATCATGCAGTCTGCGTATGGACAATGAGAGCAGCGGGATAATAACAGCCAGTTCATACAGGGTAGATAAAATTGCAAATGCGTCAAAAATGGCAATTAAAACAGAAAGAATCATCAAAACAATGGCGTTGCAAAGATATGCGTACCAATATTCGGAGCGGCGTGCGCGACCGTCAAATGTAAAAGCATTTTTCCACATGGAGAGATAGGCTTCTGTTACTGTCATATTAGTTCTCCGTTCTGTCGTAGTATAGGGGTAAAGTTTGGTGTAAAAGGGTTAGTACTGTTGATGCCAAAAGGATTTTATCAATTTTTCCGGACAAAACCCTGGTAGCGCGTACCCTGAAAAGTAAGCCTGCCCCTGTCGCCTTCTACCAACATACCATACTCATAACCGCTGACGGGAAGCTCCATTCGGTCCCCACTTTCTACCTCAAAGGTGACATAATATCTTGTAGAAGAGGAGCTGTGGTGCATATTGCTGCCGTTGTTGTGATGGTGGTGGCTAACCTGGGTGCGTTTGGCAACAATGGAAGCATCCACGGTAAGAACAGGAGAGTTGTTATTGCGATTCCACTGTCCAACGCCCCGGACGGCTGTGACAATAAAGGTAACAATAACAATGGCAAAAATTGTAAAGAACATGATGGGGAACAAAGCGTTGATGAAAGAAAATCCAAAATTCATAACATACCTCAAACTGTAAAATAATTCTAATTAATATAACGATTACTTTTTATAAAATATTCAAAGAGAAGAAGCTGGCGAAGGGTAATTTTAACATAAAATTTTGTATTAGGCAAAGTCAGACAAAATAGAACAAAGTTTGCAAACTGTCGATAGGTGAGGTACATTTTTATTTAGATTGTGTAAGATTAAAAAACGCAAAGAGTAAGAAAAAATAGTTTCAACAATAAAAAAGAATGGATGTATAATAGTTACATTAAAAACCGACAAAAAGCCTTATAAAAATTGACAAAAACACGCTATTTTTATTTGTCAAAATAGGTACTTATGACGTTTTTGCAAAAAACAGGTATATTAGACAAACTTAAGTAATAATTCGACATTATTTGCATATTACTTTCTGTATAATACAGCAAGTGGGTGGGTACATTAAAAATTTAAGGAGTGTTAAAAGAAGCATGGAGACACTGAGCAAGGAGTATGTGGTTTTATTCCAGGGTATCAGCGAGACAATAGATACTCTGGAAGCAACCATAGGGAGACTAAAAACCCTGCAAGCCGCAGCAGAAGAAATGTACTTGGATCGCTGTGATAAAGAAGATGTGCTGAAAGTAGGCTAATACAGCCAATGCACAAACTGTCAGCTGCTGCAGATAGGCAGCAGGCTGCTTGACAGAATCGGGCGATACATAATTAACTTAACATCAACAAAAGCTGCAATAGCAAAAAGCCTCGAACAGAGTAAGGGTTGTTCGGGGCTTTTGCTGTGGGTAAGGTATATAATTACATGGGGTTATACACTTTAAAAATCTGACTATTCTAGATACAGTAGAAAATAATGAAAGTTAAAGAATAAATTGTGTACATATAGTATAATTGTGACAAATTTACAATTGCCTAATTGCATATTCACTAAATATTTTTTCAACAGTAACCTTTGCCAGATGTTGAAAAAAATCTCTTTTTTATGAATTAAACTACAAAAAACAAACAGCCTATTCAACAGAATAGGCTGTTTGTTTGGTGACCCGTACGAGAATCGAACTCGTGATACCGCCGTGAAAGGGCGGTGTCTTAACCGCTTGACCAACGGGCCGAAAATGGTAGCGGTAGTCGGATTTGAACCAACGACACTTCGGGTATGAACCGAATGCTCTAGCCAACTGAGCTATACCGCCATAGTTTCCTGCATTAGCAGGCGAGTTATATTATACTTTACAAAATTAAGCTTGTCAACATTTTTTGAGGCTTTTTTCAAAAAAAGTTTTTGGCAACCCGGCGGCGGAGAAAATGCTTCCTGCCGCCGTCGGATTTTGAGTTTTAATAATTACTTGGTGCCAAAGATACGGTCACCGGCATCTCCCAAACCGGGGAGAATGTATTTTTGCTCGTTGAGGCACTTATCCAGAGAGGCACAATATACCTGTACGTCAGGATGTGTATTGGTCAAAGCCTCCAGACCCTCGGGAGCGGCAATGATGCACATAAACTTGATGTGGGTTACACCGTACTTTTTCAGCTGGTTAATGGCATCAATAGCGCTACCACCGGTTGCCAGCATGGGGTCAAGAACAATAACATCACGCTCTGCAATGTCAGAGGGCAGCTTGCAGTAATACTCCACAGGCTCGCAGGTATCGTGGTCACGGTACATACCGATGTGGCCCACCTTGGCAGCAGGAACCAGGTTCAGCACGCCATCCACCATGCCCAGGCCTGCACGCAAAATAGGAACAAAGGCCAGCTTACGGCCAGAGATAACCTTAGTGACTGCGGGACCCATGGGGGTGTTGATTTCAATATCCTCCAGAGGGAGGTCACGGGTGGCTTCGTAGCACATCAAAGTACCGATCTCAGAGGTCAGCTCACGAAACTCCTTGGAACCGGTGTTGACATCACGGAGAAAAGTCAGCTTATGCTGAATCAGGGGGTGATCCATAATAAAAGGTTTGTTAGCCATATTTTTTACCATCCTGTTCTGCCGCGGGGCGGCCAGATTATTCGTATCAGGGCAAAAGCCCATTATGTCCTTATTTCAGTTCGCCTTTTTCCAGCAAAGAAATCTGCTCTACACGGCGGGCATGACGGCCGCCCTCAAATTCAGTGGACAAAAACACGTCTACCAGCTCCAGAGCCAAACCAATGCCTACCACGCGCTCGCCCATGCACAGCACATTGGCATCGTTGTGCATTCGGGTAAACTTGGCACTAAAGTAATCAGAGCAGCAAGCCGCACGAATACCGGGGATTTTGTTGGCAGCCATAGAAACACCTACGCCGGTGCCGCATACCACAATGCCCATGTCACATTCGCCGCTGGTAACGGCTGTGCAGGCGTACAGTGACGCATAAGGGTAGTCACGCTTTTCGTCAGCGGAATAAATGCCAAAATCCTTGTAGGCAATACCCTTTTCTTCCAAGTGTGCCTTAATTGCTTCCTTTAGAGTAAAGGCAGCGTGATCGCAGGAAAGTGCGATGGTCATGATGCAGATCCTCCTGTAGCTTCTTTTCTTTTCAGTTCCCGCTCGGCCTGGGGCAGACGCAGGTAAGTTGGCGCAAGAGCCGCCGCAGAGACAGCTCCCTGACGTTCATACTGCTGCCATGCACAGGCACCCACCGATGCAGCACGCTGCAGGCGTAGGTGGGGAGGCGCCAGCCTGAGACCGGGCACGTTTTCCAATAAAATATTATAGCACAGCATGGCCCCATCGCCAACTAAAAATACAGGTTTTTTTTCCTCACCCAGTATTTTGCCCAAATCGGCAATGGTCATTGCACTGTCAGGACAAATGCGGCTAACCCTGCCATCCTCAAGATGAAACAAGGCACAATACACCTGTCCGCAGCGTGCATCCATGACAGAAGCCGCAATACCCTCAAACCCGCACAGGTTATAGGCAAGTGCCTCCAGGGTAGAAACAGCTACACAGGGCTTATTGGCACCCATGGCAATACCTTTGACAGCGGAGATGCCAATGCGCAGCCCGGTAAAGGAGCCGGGGCCCACCGAAACCGCCAGCAGCTCTACCCCTGCCAGAGTTTCCCCCGAGGTATGCAGCAACTGCTCGGTCATAGGCAGCAGGGTTTGGCTATGGGTTTGCCCGGTGCTTAAAAAGTATTCTCCAATCACCTTGTCCCGGGTGCAAAGGGCAACCGAGGCAGCGGTGGCGGAACATTCCAATGCCAGAAGCTTCAAAAACGCTCATCTCCTGTGATTGTGATAGTGCGGGAATCCTCCCCGGTTACCTCAATGTCAATGGTAATATGCGGCTGGGGCAATGCCACCTCAATGTTCTCGCTCCATTCCACCGCCAATATACCGCCGCTTTCCAAATAATCAAAAAAACCGGTGGAATACAGGTCGTCCATGGTTTCAATGCGGTACATATCAAAATGGCACAGGGTAGGCTCTTTGCCCCCTCCGTATTGATGCACCAGAGCAAAGGTGGGGCTGCTGACCCAGGAAGAAATACCAAGTCCCCTGGCAAGGCCGGAGGTAAAGGTGGTTTTGCCCGCACCCATGCCGCCGGTGTAGGCAATCAAGTCACCGGGGCGGAGCAAGGCGGCTATTTTTTGTGCTGCGGCAATGGTTTCTGCAGCGCTGTTGGTGGTAATGGTCAACATAGGGTGGTTCTCCCTTAAGAATTAGAGATATAGGCGGCACACCGCAATATTAAAAAAGCAGCTTGCAGCCAACTGGGACGCGTGCACCGCCTAAATGATAAACAAGCCTGGTGCGCGATATACCCGCGATGTCACACCGCAATATTAAAAAAGCAGCTTGTAGCCAACTGGGACGCGTGCACCGCCTAAATGGTAAAAAAGCCTGGTGCGCGATATGCCCGCGGTGGCACACCGCTAGAATAGGCCGGAGATGACACCCTCGTTGTCCACATCAATGACGGTGGCAGCGGGATTTTTGGGCAGCCCGGGCATGGTCATAATGTCACCGGTAAGGGCAACCACAAAACCCGCACCGTTAGAAAGGCGCAGGTCACGCACTGTTATGGTAAAGCCCCTGGGACGACCCAGTAAAGCGGGGTCATCAGACAGTGAATACTGTGTTTTGGCAATGCATACAGGCAGCTTATCTCCCCCCAGTGCCACAATCTCCTTCAGTGCCTTTTCGGCAGAGTTGGTAAAGCTGACACCGTCTGCACCATAAATATCCCGGGCAATGGCTTCAATTTTTTGACGGATAGTAAGCTCATCAGAATAAATGGGCTTAAATGCAGAGGGCCTGGCACAAGCTGCCACTACCTTTTGGGCAAGCTCTATGCCGCCTTTGCCCCCTTTTAGGAACACGTCGGAAAGGGCAAAATCTGCACCTCGGCGGGTACAATAATCGGCAATGGCATCCAGCTCGTCCTGACTGTCGGCAGCAAAGTGGTTAATAGCCACAATGACAGGCACACGAAACTTCTGCATATTGTCAATGTGCGCACCCAGGTTGCACAACCCTCTTTTCAAGGCTTCTACATTGGGAACATCAACATTGGCCTTGGCAACACCACCGTTATACTTTAAGGCGCGCACCGTGGCCACCAGCACAATGGCGTTGGGAGAAAGCCCTGCGGCGCGGCATTTAATGTCCATAAATTTTTCGGCACCAAGGTCCGAACCAAAGCCTGCCTCGGTAATGGTGTAGTCTGCCAGTTTAAGGGCAAGGCGGGTGGCACGAACAGAGTTGCAGCCATGAGCAATGTTTGCAAAAGGCCCTCCATGCATGAGGCAAGGGGTATTTTCCAGGGTTTGCACCAAATTGGGCTTCAGGGCATCCTTCAGCAGGGCAGCCATGGCACCGGCTACACCAAGCTGACGAGCATATACGGCATCACCCTCGGTGGAGTAGGCCACAAGGATATTGCCCAGGCGCTCTTTTAGGTCAGAAATATCACGAGCCAAGCACAAAATGGCCATAATTTCACTGGCAACGGTAATATTAAAACCGTCCTCACGGGGTACGCCGTTGACCTTGCCACCCATCCCTACCATAATGTTCCGCAGAGCACGGTCATTCATATCCATACAGCGCTTAAACAAAATACGGCGGGTGTCAATTTTGAGGGTGTTGCCCTGCTGAAGGTGGTTGTCGATGATGGCGCAAAGCAGATTGTTGGCAGCGGTAATGGCGTGCATGTCTCCGGTAAAGTGAAGGTTGATGTCCTCCATGGGAATTACCTGAGCATAACCACCTCCGGCAGCACCGCCCTTGATGCCAAAGACAGGGCCAAGAGAAGGCTCGCGCAGGGCAATAATGGCATTTGCACCAATTAAGGGCATGGCCTGACCCAGCCCCACCGTAGTGGTGGTTTTACCCTCGCCCATGGGTGTGGGGTTGATGGCAGTCACCAGTACCAGCTTGCCGTCCGGCTTGTTTTCCAAGCGACGAATAAGAGATTCGCTGACCTTGGCCTTATAGCGGCCGTAAGGCTCCAAATCCTCATCGGGGATGCCCAGGCAACGGGCAATTTCATAAATGGGCTTTGGTTTGGCTTGTTGTGCAATCTGGATGTCAGTAAGCATGACAGACCTCCTGAAAATAAAATCTTTGGCTGCTCGTACTATAAGCCAGTACGCAGCACCGGCTTTTATGATACGCACCCGCCTCCGGCAGGCGCATTTTAAATGAATATAGTAGTAATATGGTAATGGCGGTAAATCGACTACAGATAGCGACAGCTTTAGGGACTCACATTGTTTTTATGGGGAAGAAAAAAACAACAAAAATGTATTCTAAAAAATGAAAAGAATTCCATATCAAAAATATTATAGCATACCAAAGCGGCATTTTACAGAAAGAATTGGACTAAAATAAAAGTAAACTTTATAAGACGTGGCTTTCTTTCAGCGGTTCTCTATGGTACAATAACTGAAAAGCACTTATTGTACGAATTATGCACAGCTGTCCGCCCTGCGGCGGCAGCCAAAATGCACACTTGTTCCAATCCGCTTTGCGGATAGAAATGGAAGAATAGTAGAAAAGCAATGATTGCACCGGTGGACACCGCACAACAGCACGCCTGACAGTCTTTGATTCAATACGCCGTTGCGCATATATTTTACTTCTATGATGCAATGTCCACAAAGTAGTGATGTTATAGTATGCAATGTATACTGTGCGGTTATGTTTTTGATTGATACATATTTTAAAAAGTTTATTTAGATCTTTGGCAGATTTTTAAGGATGCAATATTAGCACAAAAAAGCCCTTTGGTGCCAACAAAGGACAAAGGACCGGGGAGGACTATGAAATTCATCGGAAGATTTATTAAAAAATTTTATCAGAGTACAGATAAAAGCATCTGGGTGGTTGCTCTGGGGCTTACCGCGTTGAGTGTGCTGCTGCTTACCGGCATTTATGAGTGCGGGTACGTACAAAAACGTACGGTAGAGGTACAGATGATAGCGGCAGGCATTGGTGTTGTCGCCGCTATTATTGCAGCAAGCTTTGACCCCGAGGACCTGGCAGGACTGTGGAAGCTATACGTGCCTCCGGTGGTGCTGCTCATGGTGATGACCTACTTCATGGGTACTATTCGTGAAGGCTCTACCAACAAAAGCTGGTTGGATTTGGGCTTTGTTTCCATCCAACCCTCCGAATTTTTAAAGATTGCTTTTATTCTTACCTTTTCATTACACCTAAGCAAGGTAAAAGAAGATATCAACGAGCCGCGCACGCTGTTTTGGGTGTTGGTGCATGGTGCCGTCCCTGTTGGGATGGTTTTGCTGCAAAAGGATGCAGGCGTGGCACTTATAGTTGCATTTATTATGGTATCAATGCTGTTTGCCGCAGGCATTGCAGGCCGATATATTGCCATGGCGGCCGGAGCGCTGGTGGTGGCACTGCCTGTTTTATGGTTTGGAATTTTATCAGAGTACCAAAAGCTCCGGATAATGGTGCTTTTTGACCCCGAGCATGACCCGCTTGGCATTACCTATCAGCAAAACCGCGGTCTTACGGCCATAGGCTCAGGGCAGATTTTTGGCATTGGCGTATTCAATGAAAACCACATATACGTACCGGAAAATTACAACGATTTTATTTTTACCTTTTTGGGCGAGTCTTTTGGTTTTGTGGGCTGCCTGCTGGTCATTGTAGCCCTTGCGTATTTATGCGGAAAAATACTGCACACAGCCATAGAAAGCCGGAGTTCAGTGGGACGCTTTGTTTGTGTGGGCGTTTTTGCCATGATTGCTTTTCAGGCGGTTATTAATATTGGCATGTGCCTGATGGTAATGCCGGTAATCGGTATTACTCTACCGCTGCTTTCTGGCGGCGGCAGCTCGGTGCTCTCGGTTTATATTGGACTTGGCATGGTGTTGGGGGTGTATGCAGACAGCAACCGCAACATGTTTATTAAATAATTCTGCTATAACAACAAAAAAACCGATGGCTTTTATAAGGAAGCACATCGGTTTTTTGTATAATAGTGCTATTAATTGGCTAAAACCGCTAAATTACAAAAACAGATTACATGATTTGCCATATTTATGGTATACTAGTATTAAAGGTTATTATGCGTTTAAAATATCAGAACAAACCGGATGACGGCTGAAATACGTTGATAAAGGCTACCATTACCACAATACAAATAAAAATTGATAGTTTTACTTTGCAGATAAGCTGCCAACAACTTGGCTGACTATGAAATATTTATTGCTGTAAATATGAATATATCATCATGCAACGTGTGGTTTTGACAAACGTAAGTCCAGTTGTCCGCCACCGTTTTTTTATTTATATGCAGCTTCAAAGCAGATATTCATACTGCTATGCATCGTACTGTTATGATGGTTGAGTAGGGTAGTGACCGCATAAGAAGAATAGTTATTGTAGCTGTAGGCCAAGGCCTTTTACCTGTTGGTCAGGGATAGAGCCTGGCTGTTTATTATATTACCGAATCCCCTGTTGCTTTGGCAATGGGGTAAGCCATTAAATACTTGCTAATGGCTTTTACGTAATAGTTTAGCGGTAATACCGCGGAAAGGACAACGGAGGTATTAAGAATGTTTAGTTCCGGAGATCTTATCATGTATGGAAACACTGGTGTCTGCAAAGTTGTTGGTACAGTAATGCGCAGCTTTAGCTCGGATGCCCAGAAAAAGCTCTATTATGAGCTGGAACCGGTGTATCAGGGCGGAGTGATTTACACCCCGGCCGAAAATCCCACGGTGTTTATGCGACCTGTCATAACCGAGGGAGAAGCCCGGGAGTTAATCGACATGATACCGTCAATTCAGGCGGAGGCGTACCACAGCCGTGCCCTCAATGATCTTTCGGACCATTATGGAGCAAAGATTCAGACCCACGATTGCAGGGATCTGGTGGAACTTACCATGTCTATTTATGAAAAGAAGAGGGCTGCAGCAAAGCAAAAGCGTAAGGTAGGCGCAGTGGACGAACGGTTTATGAAGCGTGCCGAGGAGCTATTGTTTGGGGAACTGGCTGCTGCACTGTGTATACCCAGAACAGATGTGCAAAAGTTTATTGCAGCAAGGCTGCAGCAGGCTTAATCAAAGAAATTAAAACAACAACCGCCGGTGGGTACCCTTTATTTTGGTACCAACCGGCGGTTGTTGTTTATGGAAGATTTGTCGCTTAAACATGTTAGTCGATATAATCGGAGCAATCATGATTTATATATTGCTTTTTTATTTTAATAAGGATAGATTCATCCGGCAGTACCGTTTCTTCTGTTATCTGATACTTTGTACGGTTGCGGTCCAACATGAATTTGTAGTGTGCCAACTCCTCTTTTACTGCCCGCACAGCCTCAGCGTGGCTGATGTCTTCTTTGAGCTGAAAATGTACTGTTTGCATCAAACAGGCAGATTTAATACGCTTCATAGGGCATTGCCTCCTTTTTGTTGATAAAACAATTTTATCACTGCAAAAATCTGCTTTTCAAACAAAAAAATCAAGCTTTGCTGCAAGTTTGGCAGTTTTGCGCAAAAGGGCCTGGCTGCTGATTGGGCAAAATAACAATCGTTCAAAGTCAGCCCTCATCTAATATTTGCCTAAGTTTCTCTCGTTGCTCCAGCAGTAGCGTATAAAGCTTTGGGGGTTCCTCCATACTGCCAACACGTAGGCTCTCTACCATTTGGCAAACAGTGGTATAAAGCGGTGTAATACCCGTAGTTGCCAATATGCCCTTAAGGGTATGAGCATAGTCAAATGCCTCTGCAGCTTGGTGTTGCTCCAAGGCGTTACCAAGAGCTTCAAAGGCAGGGTCGTTTGCCACCTGATGAATGCAAAGATTGAAAAGTGTTTGGTCGTACAGCATTCTTTCCATAGTAGCATCAACATCGCAGCCCCAGTTTTTTAACCCGGCACTTAAGTCATTCATAGCGAACTCCTTTTGCAAAGATTGACATTTTTTATAGACAAAAGCCAAAGGCTAATTTATTAATAAAATCTTTGTAATCAAAGTCAATTTAAACAGCAATAGCTAAAAATGATATAATACAATATTAGTATAGACGACTAACGGAAAGTTCGCAAGAAATAAGAGAGAACATGATAACAATGTAACTATTTCTACAACTGCAGCAAAGAGTTTAATGAAAAATAAAACCGCCGGTTCTTCATAAGAACCGGCGGTTTGCCCATAGGGGTAAAAGGTTTGCTTATTTGCTCTTAATTGCAGCCTGAGCAGCAGCCAGACGTGCAATGGGAACACGGTAAGGAGAGCAGGAGACGTAGGTCAGACCAACCTTGTGGAAGAAGTTGACAGAGGAAGGATCGCCGCCAACTTCGCCGCAAACGCCCAGCTTCAGGTCGGGGCGGGTCTCACGGCCCAGCTTGCAGGAGATGTCGATGAGCTTGCCAACGCCAACCTGATCCAGACGAGCAAAGGGATCCTGCTCGTAGATCTTCTTGTCGTAGTAGGCACCCAGGAACTTGCCGGCATCGTCACGAGAGAAGCCGAAGGTCATCTGGGTGAGGTCGTTGGTACCAAAGGAGAAGAACTCTGCTTCCTTGGCAATTTCATCAGCAGTCAGAGCAGCTCTGGGAATCTCAATCATGGTACCTACCTTGTAGTGCAGGTCCATACCGGAAGCGGCAATGGCCTTGTCAGCAGTTTCAACAACTACGCTCTTAACATATGCCAGCTCTTTTACTTCGCCGACCAGAGGAATCATGATCTCGGGAACGACCTTCCAGTCGGGGTGCTTCTTCTGGGTGTTGATGGCAGCTTCAATGACAGCCTGAGTCTGCATTGCAGCAATTTCGGGGTAAGTGACAGCCAGACGGCAGCCACGGTGACCCATCATGGGGTTAAACTCGTGGAGAGAAGCAATGATAGCCTTGAGCTTCTCAACGGTCATGCCCATTTCGTTAGCCAGAGCAATGATGTCATCCTCAGCGGTGGGCAGGAACTCGTGGAGGGGAGGATCCAGGAAGCGGATGGTAACAGGGTTGCCTTCCATTGCTTCGTACAGCTCCTCAAAGTCGCCTCTCTGCATGGGCAGCAGCTTGGCCAGGGCCTTTTCGCGCTGCTCAACAGTTTCGGAGACAATCATCTCACGCATTGCGGGAATGCGGTCAGCATCAAAGAACATGTGCTCGGTACGGCACAGGCCGATGCCTTCAGCGCCAAACTCGGCAGCTTTTCTGGCATCACGGGGGGTGTCGGCATTGGTGCGGATGCCCATGGTGCGGTATTTATCAGCCCAATCCATCAGACGGCCAAAGTCGCCGGTAATGGCAGCAGGAACGGTGGGAATAGCCTCGCCGTAGATGTTACCGGAAGTACCGTCCAGAGAGATATAGTCGCCTCTCTTAATGGTCAGGCCGCCCAGCTCAAAGTAGCCCTCTTCCTCGTGCATGACAATTTCGCCGCAGCCGGATACACAGCAGGTACCCATACCACGAGCAACAACGGCTGCGTGAGAGGTCATACCGCCGCGAACGGTGAGGATACCCTCAGCAACGTCCATACCATGGATGTCTTCGGGAGAGGTTTCCAGACGAACCAGAACAACCTTCTCGCCTTTTTCGCTCATCTCAACAGCTTCGTCAGCAGTAAAGACAACTTTACCGCAGGCAGCGCCGGGAGAAGCAGGCAGAGCAGAGCCGATGACCTTGGCAGCTTTCAGAGCCTTGGTATCAAAAGCGGGGTGCAGCAGGCTGTCCAGCTGCTTGGGGTCTACCATGCACACAGCTTCGCTGTCAGAGATCATGCCCTCGTCCACCAGGTCACAGGCAATCTTAAGAGCAGCAGCAGCGGTACGCTTACCGTTACGGGTCTGCAGCATATACAGCTTGCGGTCCTCAATGGTAAACTCCATGTCCTGCATGTCACGATAGTGGTTTTCCAGGGTGTGGCAGATTTCAACAAACTGCTCGTAGCACTGGGGCATAACATCCTTCAGCTGATCAATGTGCTGAGGAGTACGCACGCCGGCAACAACGTCTTCGCCCTGTGCATTGATGAGGAACTCACCAAACAGCTTCTTTTCGCCGGTGGCGGGGTTACGGGTAAAGGCAACGCCGGTACCGGAATCATTGCCGGTGTTACCAAACACCATCATCTGTACGTTAACGGCAGTACCCCAAGAGGAGGGAATGTCGTTCATACGGCGATAGTAGATAGCACGGGGGTTGTCCCAGCTGCGGAAAACAGCCATAACTGCGCCCATCAGCTGCTCTTTGGGGTCAGAGGGGAAGTCAAAGCCCTTCTTAGCTTTAAACTCAGCCTTAAACTGGTGAGCCAGCTCTTTCAGGTCTTCGGCGGTGAGGTCGGTATCCAGCTTAACGCCTTTTCTTTTCTTCATCTCGTCGATGAGCTTTTCAAAGTAAGCCTTACCAACTTCCATAACAACGTCAGAATACATCTGGATGAAACGACGGTAAGAGTCGTAAGCAAAACGGGGATTACCGGTTTTCTTTGCCATAACCTCAACAACCTCGTCATTCAGACCCAGGTTGAGGATAGTGTCCATCATGCCGGGCATAGAAGCACGGGCACCGCTGCGGACAGAAACCAACAGGGGATTTTCCAAATCGCCAAACTTTTTGCCGGCAATCACCTCGAGTTTTTCCATGTTGGCATAAATTTCAGCCTGGATCTCCTCGTTGATTCTGCCGCCGTCGGCGTAGTACTGGGTGCAGGCCTCGGTAGAAACAGTGAAGCCCTGGGGAACAGGAAGACCCATTTTGGTCATTTCGGCCAGGTTGGCGCCTTTGCCTCCAAGAAGCTCACGGTAAGAACCGTCGCCTTCAGAGAACATGTAAACAAATTTCTTGCTCATTTAGCTTTTTACCTCCCAAATAATACATTACAAGACTGCTTGTCCCACAAGTAGAAACTGCTGTCATGCATTCATGGTTTATTATAACAAAGAATATGGACAAATACCATAGAATAATGCAAAAATTTTAAGCATAAAATTGAAAGAAAACTGAATTTTTAACAAAAAACCATGGTCAGATACTTGCAAAAGGGAGAATTTCTTGCGATAATAAGCATAGTACGCCCAACGGGAACTTTTGAGGTGCTCCTCAAGCCCTGTTTTGGCGGCTGTGCCTTTGGGAAATTCTCCCTATGGGCTAAGATCTGGCCAAAGATATTTTATCAGCCGGATAACAGGAGGAAAAGATTCATGGTGAAGGCGTGTGCAGTAATCCTGGCAGCAGGCAACGGCAAGCGTATGAAATCAGAAGGATCAAAGGTTTTGTGTCAGGTGCTGGGTACACCAATGATTCGGTGGGTGTACCAAAACTGTATGGATGCGGACCTTGCTTCAGAAAATATATGTGTGGTAGTGGGCAAAAGCTCTCAGGACGTATGCGGCGTTCTTCCTACGGATACCCGTACAGCGGTGCAGGAACAGAGACTGGGCACCGGTCATGCGGTACTGTGTGCGGAGGAATTTTTGCGGCAGAACGCCGAAAAGGATGTACTCATCCTGCTGGGAGATGCGCCCTTTTTATTTGGGGAAATTATCCAAAAAGCATATCAAGCTCATAAGGAAAGCAACAATGCTATGACCGTGGTATCTGCAAAGGTTGCAAACCCCACAGGCTATGGCCGTATTTTGCGCGGAGCAAGCGGTGTGCGCGCTATTGTGGAGGAGCGGGATGCCACTTGTGCAGAAAGAGCAATTACCGAAATCAACTCCGGAGCCTGCTGGTTTAAGGTGGAGGCGTTGTTGGAGGCTTTGCCCCTGTTGACACCTCAAAACGCACAGGGTGAGCTTTATTTGACCCAGGTTCCGGCTATCTTAATAGAAAAGGGCTTAAAGGTAGATGCTTTTAACGCCGAGGATGCCAAGGTGGTGCTGGGTGCCAACAGTCGCCGGGAGCTGGCAAGCCTGAACCAAATTGCCAGAGAAATGGTGTTTGATAAGCTGTACGATGCCGGTGTGGATATTCCTGTCACCGACGGGGTAGTTATCAGTGCCCAGGCAGAAATTGGTGCCGATACTCAAATTTTACCCGGAACCATCATCAAGGGCCACTGTGTCATTGGAAAAGGCTGCGTCATTGGCCCCGGCTCGGTGCTGGAAGATGCGGTCATTGGCGACGGCTGTGTGATAAGAAACACCTACATCACCCGCTCGGTGCTGGAGGATGACGTACAAATAGGCCCCTTTTCTCAGGTAAGACCTGATTGCCGCATTTGCAGAGGCGTACGGATTGGGGACTTTGTAGAGGTTAAAAATTCTGTAGTGGGTGAGGATACCCATGCGGCTCACCTGACTTATATTGGAGATACCGACTGCGGAAAGCGCGTCAATTTTGGCTGCGGTGTTGCCATTGCCAACTACAACGGCAAAAAGAAGTTTCGCACCACCATTGGAGATGACTGCTTTATTGGCTGCAACACCAGTTTGGTTTCTCCCGTAACCATTGGCGACGGTGCCTATACAGCGGCAGGCTCCGCCGTCACTGTGGATGTACCGGCAGATGCCGTCTGCATTGCCCGTTCCCGCGAGGTCATTAAAGAGGGAATGGCGCTTCGATATCGAAAAGAAAAGAAGTAGCAGAAGCACGTACCCGATTGTGGTACTTATTATAAATAGCTCATAAGGATAAGAGAAAAGTAAGAAGTATTTAAGAGGAGAGTCTGCTAAAATGAACATTCACGGTAAGGATATCAAGATCTTTACGGCCAACTCTAACCCCCGGGTGGCCAAGGACATTGCCAAACTGCTGGGACTGCCTGTGGGTAAGAGCACTGTTACCAGCTTTGCTGATGGTGAGATCTCGGTTTCCATCGAAGAATCTGTCCGCGGTTCCGACGTTTTCGTAATTCAGTCCACCTGCGCTCCTGTCAACAATAACCTCATGGAGCTTTTAATTATGGTGGATGCTTTTAAGCGTGCTTCTGCCGGCCGCATCACCGCTGTCATTCCTTACTATGGTTATGCCCGTCAGGATAGAAAAGCTAAGGCTCGTGACCCCATTTCTGCCAAGCTGTGTGCAGACCTCATTGCCACCGCCGGTGCAGACCGTGTACTGACCATGGACCTGCATGCTCCCCAGATTCAGGGCTTCTTTAATATCCCTGTTGACCACCTGCTGGGTGTGCCTATTCTGGCCCCCTACTATGCCGAGATGTTCAAGGATTCTCCCCGTGAAGATCTTGTGGTGGTTTCTCCCGACCTTGGCTCTGTCACCCGTGCCCGCAAATTTGCCGAGAGAATGAACGCTTCTTTGGCCATTGTAGATAAGCGCCGTCAGCGCGCCAATGTCTGTGAGGTTATGAACGTCATTGGAGACGTTAAGGGCAAAAAGGCATTTTTGGTGGACGATATGGTAGATACCGCCGGCAGCATTTGCAACGCAGCAGCAGCCCTGATGGAAAAGGGTGCTGTTGAGGTTTATGCCTGTGCTACCCACGGCGTGCTTTCCGGCCCTGCTTTGGAGCGTATTAAAAACAGCTGCATCAAAGAAATGCTGTTTTTGGATACCATCCCCCTGCCAGAGGGTGCAGCCGAAAGCCGCATCAAGCAGCTATCCATTGCCCCTGTATTTGCCGAGGCCATTGGCCGCATCTACGAGGATAAGCCTGTTTCTCCTCTGTTTATTTGATAAACCGGCAATCTGCTTTATTGCTGGCTATCTTACACAGCCGCTTACCCGGTTTGACAGGTTTTGCGGCACCAAGGTACTATACTGAAACCAACTGTTCGGGCAGGGTGGGGGGCTTTCCCTATCCTGCCCAATCGGTGTTGATAAAGCGGAAACCAGGCGCCGACAAGGGTCTTTTTGGTAGAAAGCCACGGCAAAGAAGAAACATAATGAATCTCCAAGGCCGGAAAGCCAAATGGAACAAAAGGGCATTAATGTTACAGTGGCGTTGTTTTTTCGCCAAAGATTGAAAGCTGTCTGATACGCAAGGAAGGTTAAAGTTATGCTGGACAAACTATTTGCACAAATTGCAAAGCCTGCCCCCACCGGTGCAGTGGAATATTTAATTGTAGGGCTGGGCAATCCGGGCGCCAAATATGCCGGAACCCGCCACAACGTTGGCTTTGAGGCTGTAGATGCACTGGCTGCAAAAGCCGGTGTTAAAATAGACCGCATCAAATTTCAGTCAGTATGCGCAGACGCTGTGGTGGGCGGCAAACGTGTGCTGCTTATGAAGCCCTCTACCTTTATGAACCTTTCGGGGCAGGCAGTTTGCGAGGCCATGCGCTTTTATAAAATTCCCATTGAAAATGTAGTGGTCATTTGTGATGATGTTACCCAGCCTGTGGGCCGGCTTCGTATCCGCAAAAGCGGCAGCGACGGCGGACATAACGGGCTGAAGAATATTATTTATCTCAGCGGCAGCAACAACTTCCCCCGTGTACGTATTGGAGTGGGACAAAAGCCCCATCCGGACTATGACCTTGCCGACTGGGTACTGGGTAAGTTTTCCCAGCAGGAAGCCAAAGCGCTGCTGGAACTTTTTAAGGTAATAGAGCCTATCTGCCAAAGCATTGTCAACAAAAACACAGATAAGGCAATGAACGATTATAACAATTACGGTGCACAGCCCAAAGTCTAAAAGGCCGTTGGCTGAAACAAAAGCTGATTTTCTTCAGACATGCGGGTATATGACCTAATTGGTGAATATCCTAGTAAGGGCACTCTTTTAAAGGCCATAGCTTTGCACCAATCTTAGCACGGTTTTGTCAGGTAGGAGGTTTATCCATGGCGTTATTCACCAAACAACTGCAGCGGTTGGAGAGCGTGCAAAGGCTATCCAAAGCGCTGGCTAAGGGGCAGACCCCTGTATTGGTAACCGGCCCTGCCCAAATTCATAAAGCAAACCTCATCAGTACACTAGCTTTAGAAAGCGGCCGGGGCGCACTGGTGATTACCCAGGATGAACAGGCCGCCGCCCGCCTCTGCGAGGACATCAACCTCTTTGCAGGGGGCGATGCTGCGTGGCTTTACCCCGAGCGTGAGCTGACCCTGCGCCGGGTGGAGGGTGTTTCGCTGGAATATGAACACATGCGCCTTTCGGTTTTGGCACGTTTGCATCAGGGCAAGGGCGGAGTGGCGGTGGCCAGTGCCGCTGCAGCGCTGCAGCTTACCATGCCGCCCAAGGTGCTGCAAAAAAGCTTAAGACCTCTTCGCGCAGGCGACACCCTGCCGCAGCAGGAGCTCTTGAGCTTTTTGGTTTGGGCAGGCTACCAACGATGCGACCAGGTTGAGGGTGTGTGCCAATTTGCAGCCCGCGGCGGCATTGTAGACTTTTTTTGTCCCGATGCACCCCTGCCGGTGCGTGTGGAGTACTGGGGCGATGACATTGACACCATCAGCCGTTTTTCTATAGAAACCCAGCGCCGTGAAGAAATGGTAGAGGAAATTACCATTAGTCCGGCCAGAGAATTGTTGTATACCCCTGCCGAGCTGGCAGTACTGCTGGAGCAGCACTTGAAAACCCTTACAGACAAACAAAGAGAAATAGGCGGGCATGGTTTGGAGCAGGACATCAAGCTGCTGTGCAGCGGCGAGGAGCTGCCCTCTGCCGACCGCTATCTGCCCCTGATCTATGGAAAAAATGCCACACTGCTTTCTTACATGGACCAGCGTTTGTTGATTGTATGTGAGGGCAGTGCGGTAAAAGAAGCTGTGACCCACAGCCAGTGGCAGCAGGAGGAGGATATTAAGCTGCTGCTGGAGGAGGGGATACTCACCAAGGGGGCCCACCGGCTGTCGGCAGACCTGTCGGCACTTACCGACTGTTACCACAATTACCCCACCCTGCTGCTGGATAACTTCCCCCGCAGCTACCCCGGGCTTGCCTTGGGTGAGCTGATAGACATCAAGGCCAATACCCTCTCGGTATGGAGCGGCCAGCTGGATACTCTGGTGGAAGACCTTGAGCATTATATGGACGAAGGCTACTGCTGCTATGTGGCAGCAGGCACTAAGCGCGGTGCCCTGGCGCTGGTAACCGACCTGCAGGGCCGGGGCTTGCCGGCGCATTTTTCTCAAAGCCGTGAGGACTATGTGTCCAAAACCGTCTTTGTTTGCGAGGGCGGCCTTAGCGCGGGTATGGAATACCCCCAGATTTCTTTTGCGGTAATACCCTACGGAAGAGCGGGACACGTAGCCCCTGTGCGCAAGCAGAAAAAACACAAGGACAGCGGCAAGGTCATTAAGGACATTGCCGACCTTACTCCCGGTGATTATGTGGTGCATGTTGCTCACGGCATAGGCGTTTTTGAGGGGATTATTAAAAAAGAAGTACAGGGGGTAATCAAGGACTATATCAGAATCCGCTACGCAGGCACCGACACCCTCTTTGTGCCGGTGACCCAGCTGGATTTGGTGACCAAATATATCGGCGGCAAGGAGGATGCCCAGGTACGGCTCAGCAAGCTAAACTCCGCCGAGTGGAGCAAAACCCGCCAAAAGGTAAAAAAAGCTGTTTCGGATATGGCCAAGGAGCTGATAGCATTGTATGCCAAGCGGTTAAGCGCCAAGGGCTATGCCTTCAGCGAGGACAGTGACTGGCAGCGTGAGTTTGAACAGCGTTTTGAATATGACGAAACCGATGACCAGCTGCGCTGCATTGCCGAAATTAAAAGCGACATGGAGCGGAGTACACCCATGGACCGCCTGCTGTGCGGTGATGTGGGCTTTGGTAAAACCGAGGTGGCGCTGAGGGGTGTATTTAAGTGCGTGCTGGATGGCAAGCAATGTGCCGTGATGGTGCCCACCACCATCTTGGCCTGGCAGCATTATCAAACCTTTTTGCGCAGGCTGGAGGGGTACCCGGTAACGGTGGAGCTGCTAAGCCGCTTTCGCAGTCCCAAGGAGCAAAGGGAGATTATCCGCAAGCTGAAAAGCGGACAAATAGACGTTATTGTGGGAACCCATAAGCTGGTACAAAAGGACATTGAGTTTAAAGATTTGGGGCTGTGTATCATTGATGAGGAGCAACGCTTTGGCGTAGCGCACAAGGAGCGGTTTAAAGAGCTGCGCAGCGAGGTGGATGTGCTGACTTTGTCGGCAACTCCCATCCCCCGTACCTTGAATATGGCAATGAGCGGCATACGGGATATGTCGGTCATTGCCGAAGCCCCCCACGACCGCCACCCAGTACAGACCTATGTGCTGGAATTTGATGAGGAACTCATTGCCGAAGCACTGCGCAAGGAGCTGCGCCGGGGCGGCCAGGCATTTTACCTGCACAATCGGGTAGAAAGCATTGAAGGCTGCGCCAGCCGATTGCGTCAAAAGCTGCCCGATGCGGTCATTGCCACCGCCCACGGCAAAATGAGCGAAACAGAGCTTTCAGAGGTTTGGCGTAAGCTCATTGAGCGAGAAATTGATATTTTGGTTTGCACTACTATTATAGAAACCGGTGTGGATGTGCCCAACTGCAATACCCTGATTATTGAGGATGCCGACCGTATGGGCCTTAGCCAGCTGTACCAGCTGCGGGGGCGTGTGGGACGCTCGGGGCGGCGCGCCTATGCCTACTTTACCTTCCGCCGGGGGCGTATTTTAACCGAGACCGGTGAAAAACGCCTGTCAGCCATCCGGGAGTTTACCTCCTTTGGCTCCGGATTCCGTATTGCCATGCGAGATTTGGAAATCCGCGGTGCAGGTGATATTTTGGGCAGCCAGCAGCATGGTCACATGGAGGCAGTAGGCTATGACCTGTACCTGAAGCTGCTTTCTGAAGCCATCAGCGAAGAAAAAGGCGAGCCGATTCAGCGCACCGGAGAGTGTCTGGTGGATATTCAGATAGAAGCCCACATTCCCGAGCATTATATAGAAAACCTGAACCAGCGTATTGACATCTATAAAAAGATTGCCTGTGTGTATACCCAGGAGGATTATCTGGATACCATGGATGAACTGATAGACCGCTTTGGCGAGCCGCCGGCTTCGGTGGTGGGGCTTTTGGATGTTGCTCTGGTGCGAAACGGCGCAGCTTCTTTGGGTATTCGTGAAATTACCCAGCGGGGCGGAAATATCCTGTTATTCCCCGAGCAGCTGGATATGGAGCGTACTGTGACACTGGTGCATAGCCTGAAGGGCCGCGTACTGGTCAATGCAGGTGCCAAGCCCTATCTCAGCGTGCGCCTGCAAAAGGGGCAGCAGCCTTTGGATGCCATTCGCGAGGTAATTGCAGCCATGAGTGAAAAGCCCAACTAATCTATCGTTTTACCTGTGAATGCTGCGTGATTTTATCATGATTACTCTGTTTTATAAATTTATCACTCATCGGTCACATGGTTTTAACACAATGTTTATGGACAACACTGCCAGTACGGTGTATAATATTTACTTGTTGACATCCCCAAAAATAGCAACCACGTTTTACAATGTGGCGCGTAATGAGAGGAAAAAGAAAAGATGAACTGTAAAAAGCTTCTGGCGCTGAGCTTGGCCCTGCTGATGACCTTATCTGTGGCTGCTTGCGGATCCAAAGATACCAGCTGGGTTGCAAAAACCGGCGATACCACCGTTACTCCCGGCATGTACCTGACTTACCTGATGATGGGCATCAATGATGCCGCCACAAAGGCAGAAAATCCCGATGATCCTTTAAAAGGTGATATCGAAGGCGTATCTGCCTCCCAGTATGTGGAAGATATGGCCAAAAAAGAAGTTACCAAGCTTGCCGGTATCAATAAGAAGTTTGCTGAGCTGGGCCTGGAGCTAAGCGAAGAAGATGTAACAAACTACAAAGAGTATGCAAACTACCTGTACAGCATGGGTGAGGACTATTACAAAGCTCTGGGTATTTCTCTGGAGTCTGTAGAAGCCATTAACGAAGCGTCCATGAAAACCGTGCTTATCTTTAACAACATGTACGGCGAAGGCGGAGAAAAGGCTGTTTCTGACGAGGACTATGAAAAAATCTTTGCAGAAAACTATTACCGCACCCGTTATATGATCTTCCCCAAAGTTGACTTTACCACCTACACCCCCTTTGACGAAGAGCAGCTGGCAAAGGCAAAGGCCGATGCTCAAAGCTACTATGACCGTGCAGTGGCAGGTGAAGATTTTGTAGGCCTGATGTATGAAATTCAGGTTGCCAGCGCCCAAGCCGAAGAAGGTGCAGAAACCCCCGAGCGCCTGGCGGACGACCAGTATGAATATGTCCTGCGTAAAAATGATACCTCTGTTCCTCCTGCCTATCTGGAAAATGTAGAAAAAGCCAAGGAAGGCGATATCTTCACTTTTGAGGATGACTACTACTATTATGTAGTGAACCGCATGGAGATTGCAGGAACCTCTCAGGAGGTCAAAGACTCCTTCCGTATGGCTCTGATTCAGGAGCTTAAGTACGAGGAGTTTATGGCAGATTTGGAAAGCTGGGGCAGCGATGCTGAAATTGAATACAACGCAGATGCTCTAAAGGCTTATACCCCCGAAAAGGTTCAGAAAGATACCGAGAAGTATATGAAGTCTCTGGAGAGCAGCAGTTCTTCTGCATCCTCCTCTCCTTCTTCCACTGAGGCAAGCTCCTCCGAATCTTCTTCGGAGTCCTCCTCTGAGGCTGCTTCTGAATCTTCAACCTCTGTTTCCCAATAATCCTTGATAGCCCAAAGACCACAGTCAAACTTGAATTTGACTGTGGTCTTATTTTTGGTGTTGCAAAAAATGGCTGTCAAAGGCAGCGGGTTTAAATTTGTACCACAAAGCAGCTTGCTCCCAAAGTATGTTGACCAAGGGACCCAAGCTATTGTTGGATAAAGTTACAAAACAAAGCCTGTCATGCAGGATAAATATGCAAATATTGCAGAAATATTCAAAAGCATCTTGACGTTGCCTGAACAAAAGTGATATTATGACACCAACAAGCAAAGAGGCTGCGAAGAAAACTTCGCAGCCTCTTTGTTTTTATAGGCCGGCTGCAGCGGCCGTTACACAAGGACGTGGAATTCTCACAGACAAGAGATTCTGCGTTTTTTTTATTTGTTTTTTAGGAGGGGAATTTATGTATTCAGCGGTTGATACCATTTGGGTGTTGTTGGGCGCGGTTTTGGTGTTCTTTATGCAAGCGGGCTTTGCCATGGTAGAAACAGGCTTTACCAGAGCCAAAAATGCAGGCAATATTATTATGAAAAACCTCATGGATTTTGCCATTGGCACATTGGTTTTCTGGTTTATCGGCTTTGGCTTGATGTTTGGGGGTGATGGTGCTTTTATCGGTGGTCTTGACTTCTTTTTGCGAGGCGACTATGGCTCCACTTTTCCTTCTGCTGCTTTTGTTATTTTTCAAACGGTGTTTTGTGCAACCGCAGCCACCATTGTTTCCGGTGCTATGGCAGAGCGCACCAAGTTTTCTGCTTATTGCCTTTATAGCCTGATTATCAGTGCAGTGATATACCCCGTTTCGGGCCATTGGATTTGGGGAGGCGGTTGGTTGGCACAAATGGGCTTTCACGATTTTGCAGGCTCCACAGCGGTTCACATGGTGGGTGGCGTGGCAGCGCTTGTTGGCGCCAAAATTTTGGGGCCACGTATTGGTAAATACGGCAAGGATGGCAAACCACGGGCAATTCCGGGGCACAGTCTGACCCTTGGAGCGCTGGGGGTATTTATTCTTTGGTTCTGCTGGTTTGGCTTTAACGGCTGCTCCACCGTTTCTATGACCGGGGATGAGGCCATTGCTTCGGCGGCAAACATTTTTGTTACCACCAATCTGGCTGCTGCAGCTGCCACAGTGGGGGTGATGTGTATTACCTGGGTGCGCTACAAAAAACCGGATGTATCCATGACCCTCAATGGTTCACTGGCCGGTCTGGTTGCCATTACCGCTGGCTGCGATGCCGTCAGCCCGGTAGGAGCCTTTGCCATTGGCATCATTGCTGCCTTTGTTGTGGTGTTTGGCATAGAGTTTATTGAAAAGATTTGTAAAATTGATGACCCTGTAGGCGCTATCGGTGTTCATGGCCTATGCGGTGCTGCAGGAACTATTTTAGTGGGTGTATTTGCCACCGACGGCGGCTTACTGTATGGTGGCGGCTTTCAGTACCTCGTCACACAAATGACTGGTGTTGCGGCCGTTATTGCCTGGGTTACGGCTACCATGCTTGTGGTCTTCCAGGTGATTAAGCACACGGTGGGCCTGCGTGTCAGCGCCGAGGAGGAAGTGACAGGTCTGGATCTGAAAGAGCATGGACTGGCCAGCAGCTACGGCGACTTTATGGTAATTGACCATACACTGCCCACACCTTTACCTGTTGTGAAAGTACAACAGGCTGTTCCCGTGGAGTATACACCATCATCTGCTGCCTCTGGCTACAATAAGATGTCCAAGGTGGTTATCCTAACCAAACAGGCAAACTTTGAGGCACTCAGGGTAGCCCTGGATAGAGTTGGCATTACCGGCATAACGGTGACCCAGGTGCTGGGCTGTGGTATGCAAAAGGGCGGAGCAGAGTTTTACCGTGGAGTTCCCCTGGAGACTAAGCTGCTGCCTAAAGTGCAGGTTGAGGTTGTGGTTTGCAAGGTGCCTGTTAACACGGTTATTCAGGCTGCGCGCTCCGCACTATATACAGGCAGCATTGGCGACGGCAAAATTTTTGTGTATGATGTTGAAAAGGTGGTTAAAGTACGTACCGGAGAAGAGGATTATGACGCTTTGCAGGACGAGGAAGAGCCTTGCCCCGTAGGATAGCCTACCAATACAAATAGCCTGCCAAGTTTTTACTGGGCAGGCTATTTGGGATAAACAAATTGCGTCTAAAGCCGAATGGTAAGAAGTGTATGGCGGTAGCGAAAAAGGTACCACAGTCCAAAGGCATCTGCCAAGGCCCAGCCAATGGGGATTGCCCACCAAATTCCCACCAGGCCCACTTGAGGAATGGGTGCAAGCAGGTAGGCAAGGAGGACCCGGCTGCCCAGAGAAAAAATTGTTAAAACAATAGACATTTGAGAACGCCCCAACCCCCGATAAAAAGCATACAGCAAGAATAAAATACCGATGCCTACATAGCAGGAGCCTTCAATACGCAGGTATTGTATGCCGATGGCAATGATTTCGGACTGCTCCGGGGCAAGAAACAATAGCATCAAAGGGCGGGCAAACAGGTTGACAGCAGCAGAACTGAGGAGACAAAAGACACAGGAAATCATCACAGCCGAGCGGGTCCCCTTTTGAATACGCTGATGCTGCCCGGCCCCGGCATTTTGTGCCACAAAGGTGGCAAAAGCATTGCCAAAATCCTGTGCAGGCATGTAGGCAAAGGCGTCAATTTTGACCACTGCCGCAAAGGCAGCTGTGGCAGCAAGACCAAAGCTGTTGACCAGGCCCTGTATCATCAAAATACCAAAGTTCATAATGGACTGCTGAATACTGGTGAGCAAAGAGTTGCTGCAAATAAGACTCAGCAGGCGGCGGTCCAGACGAAAATGCTGCCGCCGGGGACAAAGCTCTGGTGTTTTTAGTAAAAAATAAACGACAATTGCCACAGCAGAAAAGGCCTGGGCAATTACAGTTGCTATGGCGGCACCGGCAATGCCCCAATTTAAAAACAAGATAAATGTGATATCCAGCACAATGTTAATTACCGCGGCAATACCCAAAAACAAAAGGGGCACCATGGTATTGCCAGTGCTACGCAACACTAACGCAAAAAAGTTATATAAAAAAACAAAACCCATACCACCAAAGATGATGTACAGATATTCTGCTGCCAAGGGCGCAGCCTCGGCGGGAATGCGCAGCCAGCGGATAAACTGCTCTAGCAAGGTGTAAGAAAGCAGGGTTAACAGCAGGGTAATGACTGCAATAAGCCCAAAAGCATTGGGTAAAGCCGTTTTAAGACGGTCGTCTTGCTTGGCACCAAAAAGCTGGGCAAACACAATGCCGCTGCCCATGCACAGACCCAGCACCACCGAGGTCAGCAGCACCATAAGGGCATAGGAGGAGCCTACTGCGGCAAGGGCTTTGGGGCCAAGATATTTGCCTACAATTAAAGTATCGGCAACATTATAAAGCTGTTGGAGCAGGTTGCCCAAAATCATGGGCATACTGAATACCAAAAGAGCTTTAGTCTCATTGCCCTTTGTTAATGATGTTGTCATGGCAAAAGTATCCTTTTTTATCAAATTCTTTGGTACAGTTAAAACAAGGGGCGGAAAAAACCGCCCCTTGTTTTTTGCATGAATATTAAAGCACTACGGCTGCATAGCGGGATGCCAGGTTGAAAAGCCGTTCATCAGGCAGCTCTGTGCGGCTGTCTATAATGGCACGGCCGTTGTAAGCTGCCAGTGCAGCTTCCAGCGCATCACCACAGTCAGATAAAAAGGCTACCGGCATGCGGGAAAGATGGGCATTGTTTTCGCTGATGCTCTCTCCTTCTTCCGGAGTATCAATCCGCACGCACAAAACACCCCAGTTATCATGCTCGGTTTCAATAATATCGTCGGACATATCTATGCCGCACCCAATGGGTTCAGAAAACTCAATGTTTTCATCCAGATAGTAAACCTGCGTCTCGTTGCCTGCCCAAATTTCCTCCTGTAAAGGAAAGTGGGGAAGCTCCGGTGAGTGGATGCTGCCCGCGGCAGCGGTAAGATGATCAAGGCGTGCACCCATAATACCCAGCATAGAAACACCCAGCTGTGAAAGCCCCTGAGCACGCAATGCCAGCAATGCTGTATTGTCCTCGGGCTCCAGTGCATCCGCCAGGTTTTCGGTCATGGAGATAATGGGAACCTTTCGGTAAGGAGCAATGAGCTCCAGGGCGTTCAGCATCAGTCCGGTTACACTGGAACAATAACCCACGGCTGCAACGCCAAGCTCCTGAAGCACCAAAAAGGCAGATAAAATATCGCCGCCGCCCAACAGCGAGTCACCCTCACCCATAAGCTCAAAGGTACAAAGCAGTGGCAGACCGCAGTCACGGGCACCAAGCACGGCGGCTCTGGCCTGCAGCATGCTTTGTGCACCGTGAAGCAGCAGGCACCGTGCGCCTGCATCGGCAAAGGCTTTGGCCAAGGTGCGGTAGCGTCGCACCCCTTCATAAAAGGATAGCTCACCGTAGGGCTCCATAATCAGCCCTCCGGTATAAATCTGTCCGGTAATTACGGCACTTTTGCCTGCAAGGCTACGGGTATTTTCTACCAAAGAAGCGCAAAGCCCAACAGAGAGAGTTGGGTCTTGAAACGAAGCATCCTTGGGCAGCGGCGCCAGAGCCAGGGGCAGGGCCCCTGCTTTTGCAATAGCGTCGGAGAAAGCGGCCTGGTCGGGTTGAAGTATGATGCACGGTCGACTGGGAGCGATTTCCATCTTCATTTCCTTTCATTGATAATACAAGATCAGGGGGAAAGTCCACCCCTTGATTTATTTAAATTTTAATTCTTTGTTGCAAAAACTTCCTACATTACCTCGGGTGCCGAAATTTTCAGCAGTTCCAAGACGTTGCGCAGCACAATGCGTGTGGCAACACACAAGCCCAGACGAGCCTGCTGGAGAGAATCCTCCACGCCCTTGCAGCGGCAGGTGTTGTAAAATTTGTGGAACAGGGTGGCAACGTCAATAAGGTAGCTGGTAAGCTTTGCAGGGTCGTAATCTCGGGCGGCACAGATAATCTCGCCGGGCAGCTGGCCCAAACGGCGGATAAGCTCACGCTCCTCGGGGGTAGTCAGCACATCGTAGTCGGCAGCGGTAAGCTTCTTGGGAGAAATGCCCTCGGCGCTTAGGTTTTTCAGAATGCTGCAAATACGGGCATGAGCGTACTGCACATAAAAAACAGGGTTTTCGCTGCTTTCTTTTGCGGCAAGGTCAAGGTCAAAGTCCAGAGGAGAGCCAGGCTCACGCATGATAAAGAAAAAGCGGGCGGCATCCATGGGGATTTCTTCAATGAGGTCGGCCAGTGTAATGGCTTTGCCGGAGCGCTTGCTCATGCGGTAAGGCTCGCCGTCCTTCATTAAACGCACCAGCTGCATCAGTACAATATCCAGCTTGCTGCCGTCCAGCCCCACAGCATCCATAGCACCCTTTAAGCGGGCAACATGGCCGTGGTGGTCGGCACCCCAGACGTTAATGACCCGATCAAAGCCCCGGGTGGCAAACTTGTTGTAGTGGTAGGCAATGTCGGCGGCAAAATAGGTGGGGTGGCCGTTGGCACGCACCAAAACTTCATCCTTTTCTGCCCCAAAGGCGGTTGCCTTATACCAAAGAGCCCCATCCTTTTCATAGGTCATTTGGCGATTTGCCAAAACGGTGAGAACATCTTTGATGGCGTCGGGGTGCAGAGTGCTTTCCTTAAACCACACATCGTATTCAATGCGATACTTCTGCAGGTCGTCGTGGAGCTTTTGAATGTTCTGAGGCAGAGCAAAGGCTACCAGCGCATCACGACGCTCTTTTTCATCGGCATTTACATAACGGTCTCCATATATTTCAGCAAAAGCCTTGGCGTGGTCCATGATATCACCGCCATGGTAGCAGTCCTCAGGCAGGGGGACAGCGTCTTCACCTTTAAAAATTTGAAGATAACGAATTTCCAGGGAAATACCAAAGCGTTCAATCTGATTGCCGGCATCATTGACATAAAACTCACGGGTAACGTCAAAGCCTGCCCAGTCCAACGCAGCAGCCAGGCAGTCACCGATGCCGCCGCCCCGGGCATTGCCCATATGCATGGGGCCTGTGGGGTTGGCAGATACAAATTCTACCATGTATTTCTGGCCCTTGCCATAATCGCTTCGGCCGTAATTGTCACTCTTGGCGGTAACTTCTTCCAATATAGAGCCGAACCACAAAGGACGGACAAAAAAATTAATAAAGCCGGGGCCGGCAGCTTCGGCACGCTCAATGAGGGTGCCGTCAAAATTCATGTGGGCAATAAGCGCCTGAGCAATTTGGATGGGTGCTTTGCGCATGGCTCTGGCGTTGGCCATAGCGGCATTGGTGGCAAAGTCGCCTTTGGTGGTGTCTGCGGGAACCTCCACAATAAAGTCTGCCGGGGCAGCATCGGGCAGGTCGCCGGCTTTTGCTGCCTGAGCAAAGGCTTGGGTAATGAGGTCTTTAATTTGCTGTTGGGTGCTGTCTGCAATGCTAATCATCTTTTTTAGCTCCTATTTTATAAACTTCCTAGTACCTATTATAAATATAGTTTGACCAAATTTATTGCGGTTTGGCAACCGAAATATAAACCTTGTTTTCGCTGGCAAGGGCTGTGTCAACATCCAAAGAATAACCAAAGGAGATGTCGCCGCCCTCCTCACTCAAATTGTGTTGAATTCGGTTACCCAGCACGCCAATGGTCATCTGCCCGTAGCCGGTGTCGTAGGTGCACTGGTGACGCTGTCCTTCTTCTATAATCAGCTGGGTGTTGAGGCTGCCTGTACGGGACATGGTAACACGGTTGTCCGCAAGGTCAAACCGCAAAGTGGTGTGGGCACCGTCAAAGCCTGTTGCAGCGCTTTCATCGTAGCTGATGAGGTAGGCGTCCTTGGTGCGGCAAAAACTGCCCTTGGTCAACACCTCCACTACATCACTGTCACCTTGCACAATCTGTACGCCTTTTATTTTAATCAGGAAGTCCTCCATATTTTTATGGTTCATAGAATATTGTTCCTCCGTGGTTTTGGGTGTATGGCTGCAGGCTGGCAATGCCTCTTACAGCTGCTGGGGTATGGGCAAAGCCTCCAGTGCGGCAATATCAATCTTTTCAACATCCTGCCTTACGGGGGTGCCAAGGAAGATTTCTGCCACCTGGGCAAAGCTTTGGGTGGAGTCGGAGACATAATAGCGCAGGCTGCCGGGGGTGGTGGCATCTGTTAACAGGCTGTCTGTCTCCAGCCGTAGTTTTAAGGCACGGGCAGCTTCCCGCCCAGAATCAATGAGGGTAACCTTACCGTCAAAGAAATTACCGATAATAGGTGCAAGAATGGGATAATGAGTACAGCCTAAAATCAGTGTATCAATATTATCTTTTTTAAGCTGGCTAAGGTAAAGCTTAACGGCAGGTGTAGTAATGGGGTCATCTGTGGCAATATGCCCTTCTTCTGCAAGAGGCACAAACAGGGGGCACGCCCGGGCAAACACCTGTGCCGTTGGCAGCAGGCTGTTAATCTTTTGGGTAAACTTACCGCTGGCAATGGTGGCTTTGGTGGCAATGACGCCAATACGCTCATTTTTGGTTGCAGCACAGGCTGCGGCAGCAGCGGGAGATACCACTTCAAAAAAAGGAACCGGAGAATGTTCCGCCAGCATACCCCCGGCAACCGAGCTGACAGTGCCACAGGCACAAAGCACAGCTTTGACCTGCTGACCCAACAAAAAGCTTACATCCTGCCCGGCATAGCGGGTAATAACCTCGTTGCCGCGGCTGCCGTAGGGTACCCGTCCGGTATCACCAAAATACACAATGTCTTCCTGGGGCAATATGCTCAGCAGCTCTTTGACAGCGGTAAGGCCGCCCAAGCCTGAATCGAAGACACCAATGGGTCTTATGTCCATAAAATGCTCCATTTCGCCGCTTTGCGTCGGCACAAAGTAATCGTAACTATCAGGCTCTTACCACGCAAAGAAGAGAAATGATAAGAGCAAAGCCTAAAACTCGATATGTTCTTTTTTACAATCAATTCCAAGCTGAATCAACTTATCGATAATTTGAGGATAAGTGAGTCCAGAAGCCATAAACAGCTTGGGATACATGCTGATATTGGTAAAGCCGGGGAGAGTGTTGAGCTCGTTGAGGACAACGCTCTTTCCGTCGGGGCAGGCAAAAAAGTCAACCCGGGAAAGCCCCGTGCAGCCAAGCAGGGTATAGGCGCGCACAGCCATGGCGCGCACAAGGTCGGTTTGCTCAGTAGAAATGCGGGCAGGAATATACAGGTCGGTAGAGCCATCCACATACTTACCCTCATAATCGTACAGGTCACGCTTGGGAACAATCTCACCAATGACAGAGGAGGCCTTGGGCTGGTAATTGCCCATTACGGCGCATTCCACCTCGGCTCCCTTTAAGGTTTCTTCAATAATGACCTTTCGGTCCTCCTTAAACGCTTCGTAAAGGGCGGTGCGAAGTTCTGCTTTATTGGCTGCTTTAGAGACACCCACAGAGGAACCTGCATTGGCAGGCTTGACAAAAACAGGGTATCCAAGGCGTTCTGCGATAGCGGTGTCCACAGCGTCAAGATCATAAAACTCTTCGGCAGGTACCGTAATCCATTTTGCAACTGGAATACCGGCGGCGGCCAATATAATTTTGGCGATGTCCTTATCCATACAATTGGCGCTGGCAGCAACGCCGCAGCCCACATAAGGCAGTCCTGCCATTTCAAGCAGACCTTGGATAGTGCCGTCCTCGCCGTTTTTGCCATGGAGTACAGGAAATACCACGTCTATATGCACTGTTCTCCAGCCATCCTGTTCCAGTACCAGCAAACCATGGTGGGAGGTATCAGGAGAAAGTACGCAGGGGCAAAGATGCTGGGAATCCTTTTCCCACTGCCCCCCTGCAATGAGGGCTTCGTCACCGTCAAAGCGCAACCAGCGCCCGTCCTTGGTGATGCCTACCGCTATGGTGTCGTAGCGGGTTCGGTCAATATTGGCCAATACGGAGGTCACCGAAAGACGAGAAACCTCATGTTCGCTGGAAACGCCGCCAAAAAGGACG
>JAEYXR010000042.1 GCA_023431215.1 Bacillota bacterium | reverse complement strand
TTATTTTTGTGGGGTGGCACGAAGCATTTCTATATGGGGAATTCCGTCCTCCAAAAACTCCTGGGAGGTTTGAACAAACCCAAAACTCTCGTAAAATTTTTGCAGATAACTTTGCGCCTCTATTTTTAAAACAGGAACCTGCCACTGTTCTTCTGCAAAAGCAATTCCCCGGCGCAGCAGTTGCCGCCCGTAGTCCTTACCCCGCTGCTTTGGATCTACAACAATTCGGCCAAGGGCAGCCTGATCAAAGGTAACACCTGCCGGTAAAATGCGAAGGCAAGCCAAAACAGCTTGTCCCTCTTTTAAAAAAAGATGATGAGCAACCTCATCGTTGCCGTCTATATCCTGATAGGGGCAGTTTTGCTCCACTACAAAAACACTGCTTCGCAGCTGCAAAATACTGTACAACTCCTGCAGCGTCAGTTCTTGAAAGGGTTTGATGATCCATTCCATGCCGTTCCGTCCTTTTGTATCTAAACTTTATCCGGTGCACCTACTGTATTCCAACAACAAATTGGGGCAACAGCCCCTCCGGTTGCAACCGAAAGGTTAACCGCTTTGCACAACATGATACCGTAGGGCGTTGCAGCTATTGTAACACAGACACAAGGACACAGCAATATAAAAAATTTCTAAGCTAGAAAGGTTCTTCCTTCTAATCTATGTATTTGTCTTGTGGCTTACTATTCTATATCTAGATAATCCATTAGCTCCTTTAACCCTTCCCCAGTTTGGGAGCTGACACAAAATACCTTTTGAGCACCGGCAAGGTGCAGCAGCTCTTGGGAACGGGCTATTTGCATGGGTGTTGCCAAGTCTGTTTTTGTCACCACCCCCACCACCGGTGTGCTAAATGCCGCAGTTTGCCCCGGGGAATACCCAAAGCGCAGGTCGGTGGCATCCTGCAAAAACAAAATCAGGTCGGCATCTACCGCTGTTACAATTAGGGCCTTAAACATTCCCTTGCTTTCCAGATACTCTCCCGGGGTGTCTATGGCCCTGCCCACCACCTCTATGGCCTGGGTCTTTTTATACTCTAAAGCCAGCCCTGCCAGCCGCTGGCAAAGGGTGGTTTTTCCGCAGCCTGTGCTGCCCATCATCATCAATTTCTTTTTTTGCATGGTTATGTCCTTGTAATGGCAGTGGGGGTAAAGTGCAGAATGTTTTCCAGCACCGAGAGCACATCCCGCAAAGCAGCCTCCACACTGGAAACATCACCGCAAATTACCAGCGAACCGCTGAAGCGGTCCACAAACACAATCTCTACATCCGCTGCTTTTGTTGCCACGTCTGCACCAATAATAGCAGCTTCGCTGGGGGTAATGGTGAGGATGCCAATGGCACCCCGACGGTCCCCGATGACCCCCAGCTTTTTGTATAAATCTTCGTTGGGGTTGGCAATGAGGTGCGCCAATGTCACCTGTTTACCGGGTACATATTCCTGTATAATGCGTTGTTTTTCTTCGGACACTGTCCCACCTCTTTTATCGGTTTTTTCATCAACTGGTCATAAGGCTTTGCCACAACCATTTAATCTTGATACACCTGCCAAAGGCAGATGTGCAATCAATAATCCTGAAAGTTGTTACATCAGGGATTCAAAAATCTCCTTGCGGGGGTTTGGAATCACCACATGGGACACCACCATACCCTCTGCATTGGGGGTATGAACACCGCAGCTGACAGCTTCATTGACAGCTGCCACCTCGCCGGTAAGCACCACAAAGGACTTGCCTCCAATCCCCGTGCCCAAACGCACATCCATGAGGGTGACATCGGCAGCTTTAACGGCAGCATCCGCCGCATACACCGATGCCGTCACGCTGAAAAATTCCATTACGCCCACAGCATTAACCTGGCCGGGGGTGGTGGCCAGATTGATGGCCTTTACCACCTGAGGATGCACCCGGGGAATAACACAGGAGTCCACCACATGGTGCCCGCCTATAAGGGCGCCTGCCTCCAGGGACGACTTTACTGCCGCCACCTCGCCGGTAAACAGAATGTTATATTTACCCGGGCAGCCTGCCTTGGCAAAAATCAGGTCTACCTCTGCGGCCTTAAGAACGGCATCGGCAGCTTCTACACCCTTGGCAATGCTGTTCAGCTCCAAAAATCCAATTGTCTCCATCATGGGTTACTTTCCCCCTTCTATCACAATGCGCCCGTCAATGCTTACCACTACGCCGGCAATTCCGGTGTGTATATTGGCACCCAGCTTGCCCTGGGGGCAGGCTGCCACCAGCTGTCCTGCTGTAACACTTTCTCCCGCCGCTACCACAGGATGTGCAGGTGCACCAATATGCATCTTCAGCGGCAGCTCAATATGGGCAGGGGTATCTTCTGTCAGCGTTTCGATATTGGTGTCATACCACTCCAGCACTCCTACCCGTGCGGCTGCCCGCCTGGTCGGTATCTGACGGCCGGAGCGTTCGGGGCTTGCCTGCCATTCCTCATCCTGCCGCTGATACCGTATGCCCGCCTTACCGTATTCAGCCTTAAGCAAAGCGTTTACCTTGCGGGGCTGCAGACCCATGGGGCAGGCGTACAGCTCACAAATACCGCATTCACAGCAAATTTGTGCCTGACGCACATCGTCGTCATCCAGCATGGAAGAAAGGTCTGGTGACATGGCAAGCTTGCGCATGATGCGGTGAGGCTGCAGAGGATGCCCCAGCAGGTAACGGGGACAAAGGTCTGTACAAAAGCTGCACTGAATGCACGCCGAGCGGGCGCGGTTCATGGTATGGCGCAGGTCTATCTGGTCTTGCATGGATAAAAAGCTATCTGCAGGCAGCACCAAAATACCGGAGGTGGTTTTGGTCACCACCTCTTTTTGTGCCTGCTCCATGGTGATGGGCGCACCCATCATGGGGCCGCCGGATACAACAAAAAATTGCTCCTCCAGCGCACCGCCTGCCAGCTCTATACACCGCTCAAAGCTGGTTCCCACGGGTACACGCAGCACCGTGGGCTTTGCCACTTTTCCGGTGACGGTGAGATATTTGTATGTAAAGGGAATTCCCAAATTTGCTTCGTAAACACAGACCATGGTGGCCACGTTGGATACCACGCAGCCCACATCCAAAGGGATACCCGCCGGGGGCACCACACGGCCTGTTACCTCGTATACAATGACCTGCTCGTCTCCGGCAGGGTAAAAACTGTCCATCTTGTGCAGCACAACCGCCGCACCTGTTTGGGCAATAGCGGCTTCCAGTGCTGCTGTTTCTTTTTTGTAGGCAGCCTTTAGCGCAATGGTGCATTCCTTGGCACCCAGCTCTTTGGCTACCAAATCCGCCGCTTCCACAATTTCCTTTGCCTTGTTGATCATCAAATAGCGGTCGGTACGCAGCAGCGGCTCACACTCGGCTCCGTTTAAAATCAGGTGCTCTACCTGGCCCTTTAGCTTTACATGGGTGGGAAAGCCCGCGCCGCCGCAGCCTACAACTCCCGCGTGATAAATACTGTCAATGATACTCATGTTCTTCCCACCACCTTACTTGTTCTTTTCTTCACCGTGCTGCTGCATCAGCTCACGGTCTACCTCCAGGGAGTCGATGATGCCCACAATGGCGCAGTCCACCGGCAGGTTGTCCTTGCCAAAGGCGCGCCGGGCGGTACTTCCGCTTACCACCAGCACACGCTCGCCAATGCCCGCACCAACTACGTCGGCAGCCACAAACACACTGCCGCCTTTTTCGTTTGTTTCTGTTTCTCGCACCACCATCAGTTTAAGACCATTGAGGCTGTCTTCCTTTTTGGTGGCCCATACATGACCCACTACCTGACAAATAATCATGGTTTACCTCCCTACTCTTCCCTCAAAAGCTGCACCTTTGCCCGAGCAAAAATATCTCTTGCCGAGGGGGTCAAAATTGCGTCACGGGCAATGGTTACCGAAGCCCCGCTTTTTACCATCTGCGCAGCTATGGTTTCGGTAATCAAACGCTGTGGGTTGGGCTTACCGGAGCCTGTGGGTACGGCAACCTTGGGAGCCTCGTACTTGGCGGGCTTTGGCTCCGATGGGGTAAACACCGGTTTTTCTTTCCCGATTACTTTTACGCCAAAGGTTTGCAGGGTGCGTACATGTCCCTCCAGCATTTGATACAGGGAGGAACTGCCCTTACCGGCATAAATTCTATGTGCAGGGGCCTCCTGGGTCATAAGCACCTCTTTGCCGCACAGCAGCGCCTTCAGTACGGCACACTGAGACGGGCGGCTGTCCCGTCCTTGGGCAATATCACACAGCTCGGTCATGGAAAGGGCGGTAATACACACTTTTTCATAGCGACTGATATTGCCGTCTTTGGCGTAATCCTCAATGGGGGCAAGGGTAGCGCCTCGGCTTATTTCTGCCGGCACCGCAGCAGGGTCACCCACCACCAGCATCAACGGCTGCCCCGGTACAGAAGGAGCCGCCTGCTCACCCAGCGCAGCAAGCACCTGTGCCGTCACTTGTCTAATCAGTTCTTCTCTTGACCTGTCGTTCACACTTACTCCTCCTTTAACCCAAAATGTACGCCTTGGTGTCTTTGCCGCAAGCACAGGCATTGGCTTCATCAAAGTCAATGTGCATGGCCGGTGCAAAGGAGGCATTGACACGGACAGGGACCTGATCAAAGGTCAAGGGTCTGTCGCTTACCACCTTTACCCGTACTTTTTGCCCGTCGTGCACGCCAAACTCTCTGGCTGCCTCGGGGGTCAGATGAATATGGGTGCGTGCCACAATGACGCTGCCTTTTGCTTCATAAAACCCGGCTGGGCCTATTAGCAGGGCGTCTGCAGCGCCCTCCAAATGCCCCGAAAGGTTGACAGGGGCATTTAGTCCCAGTACCCGGGCATCGGTAAGGGAGATTTCTGCCTGCACCGCTTTACGCTCCGGCCCCAGCACCGCCACGTTGGCAATTTCGCCCTTTGGGGTAACAATTTTGACTCGTTCCTCCGATAAAAATTCTCCAGGCTGGCTCAAGTCGCGCTTTTTGGTCAGAGTATAGCCCTTGCCAAACAGCGCTTCCACCGCTTGGGTGGTAAGGTGCACATGGCGGGCCGAAACCTCCAGCAAAATGGGCTGCTCCTTTTGAGGGGCAGCAGGGTTTGCGGCACACTGGGCCACCACCCCTGCCACAATATCACGAATATCCTTTTCGCTGTAATAGTTCATGACTTTTCCTCCCCAAAATAGCCTGCCAGCTTGCGGCAAAACAAGATATAAACACAGCTGCTCAGCCGGTTCAGTCCTTCTATGATATCCGGTCGGGAGCACTGCTCTCCCTGACAAAAGGCTGCCACTGCGGCAAGTTCCGCCTCCCGCACTTGGGTACGCAGGCTGTTGAGCGCCACACACAGCCGCCCCATTTTGTAGTTGGGTATGGGGTGGGGTATGCCAACCTCTTCCTTGACATGGTGGGATACCCGTCGCAGCACTGCACTGTCCATGCCACACAGCTTTATCTCCGGCAGAGGTGTTTCCTTTACCTCTGCCCCAAGGATGGTGCGAACATAGTCTAGCAGCTCCTCCAGACAATCCGCCACGGCAGGCAGCCCGCTTTCGCAGGCGGTAAGCTGGCATTCCAGTATCTTGGCTTCCAGACTGTCCAGCTTGCCCCGCAGGGCAATACGGGGGTGTCCCTTGGGCACCAGCAGGTTGCCTCGCAGGTGGGTCATATGCTCCGGCTTTTGCCCCAGTGCCGCGCCGGTAGCTGCATCTACATATCGGGCAGGCCCGCTTTGGGGAATGGGAGATTGGGGCATAGTGTGCTCCTGCACAGCATGCACAGTACGCAGGGCAATACCATGCTCCTTTAAAAAGTCCCGGGCGGCAGGGGTTACAAAGGTGTCCTCTGTCACTACATATTCCTCACAGCGGGTACGAAACCAATGGGAGCGCAGCTGCACATCGGTGAGTATTTCCACAAAGCGTCACCTCCTGCCTTGTTTGGATAATGATTAAAAGTTTATTAACCCTCAATGGCCGGATTTGCATGTTGTTTTTTCTTCTGACCAGGAAGGCAACCCCAGGAATGCTATACATATTCCAAGGCTTTATGACACTGTGCAGAAGGAAAAACGGCCACAATGACGACTGTGACAGGGTTTTTAAAATGGCCTTTTTTTACTTATCGCTGGTTTTCAGGGTGGGCAGAATGTATTCCACATCGCCATGGGGACGGGGAATGACGTGTACGCTTACCAGTTCACCCACACGGGAGGCTGCTGCGGCACCGGCGTCGGTAGCCGCCTTGACTGCACCAACATCGCCCCGTACCATCACGGTGACCAGTCCTCCACCCACATGCACCTTGCCAATGAGGCTGACGTTTGCTGCCTTTACCATAGCATCTGCTGCCTCAATAGAGCCTACCAGGCCCTTGGTTTCTACCATACCCAAAGCTTGAAGATTTGCTGCCATTGTTGTTTCCTCCTAAAATAATCAATATCATGTCTGCTGCAAAACTGCAGGTTGTTCAGCGGCTCGCTTTTTATGATGCCCTGTTATTTGTCGCTGGTTTTCAGGGTGGGCAGAATGTACTCTACCTCACCATGGGGGCGGGGAATGACGTGTACGCTCACCAGCTCACCCACGCGGGAGGCTGCTGCTGCACCGGCATCGGTGGCTGCCTTAACAGCGCCAACATCGCCCCGCACCATGACGGTAACCAGTCCGCCGCCCACATGTACTTTGCCGATGAGGCTGACGTTTGCTGCTTTTACCATAGCATCTGCTGCTTCAATAGAACCGACCAAACCCTTGGTTTCTACCATACCCAAAGCCTGTAAAGAATCTGCCATAACAATTTACCTCCATATTTTTGTAGACGGTGCTTTCAGCACGGTCTGTGTTGTATTTGTTCTCCGCCCGGGGGCGGTTTGTTCTAAGTTTATTTTGCACCAAGGCGGGCAATTACCGCACGAGTAATGGCCTCAATCTCCTCACGGCTGAGTGCACAGGCCGCCGACACTGTCGGTTGAGGAACCTCTGGGGATGCTGCTGCGGTGCAGGGTGCACAGGCGGGGGGAGCGGGGTTTTTGCCCCTTAGCTCTGTCAGTTCTTTTGCACCCCAGGCCACACGGCGAATATTCAGCAAATTCATGGGGCCAATGTTGTCCGAGGTGGAGCTGCCGCCGATAGAGCCACAGCCAAGAGTAAGTGCTGGCTGCAGGTTGGTGGTAGCGCCCACGCCTCCCAAAGCTGCAGGGGTGTTCACCAACAGGCGGGAAACCGGCTTTTTCAGGGCAAACTCACGGATGACACTCTTGTCCTGACTGTGGATGGTCATGGTGTGGCCTGCACCCTCGTTGTACAGCACCTGAATGCTGCGTTCACAGGCGGCCTCCCAGCCCTCCTCCACAAAGAATGCCAGAATGGGGCAAAGCTTTTCTCTTGCATAGGGGTTTTGAGGACTCACCTCGGTCTGTTCCGAAATGAGCACCCGTGTCCCCTCGGGGATGGAGATTCCGGCCATATCGGCAATGACCTTGGCGCTTTTGCCTACAATTTTTGGGTTCATGGTGCCGTTGGCTCTTAAAATAAAGCCGGAGAGCTTTTTGGATTCCTCAGGACTTAGGAAGTAACCGCCCTGCTTTTTCAGCTCGGACACTACCTGCTCCTTGATGCACCGCTCGGTAATCACGCTTTGCTCTGAGGCACAAATGGTACCGTTGTCAAAGGTTTTGCTCTCCATAATATGACGAACTGCAGTGGAGATATCCGCTGTTTTTTCTATGTAAGCAGGGCCGTTGCCGGGGCCTACGCCAATGGCGGGGTTACCGGAGCTATAGGCAGCCCTTACCATTGCCTCGCCGCCTGTGGCCAAGATAACGCCTACGTCCTTGTGCTTCAGCAGAGTGTTGGTGGCCTCCAGGGTAGGGATGCTGATACACTGCACCAGTCCGTCGGGTGCACCCGCCTTTTTTGCCGCCTCCTGAATAATCTTGGCAGTGGCTAAAATACAGTTTTTTGCACCGGGGTGGGGGCTTAGGACAATGCTGTTGCCCGCTTTAATGGAAATAATGGACTTGTACATGGTGGTAGAGGTGGGGTTGGTGGAGGGGATGAGGGCTGCTACCACTCCCATGGGTACTGCCACTTCCATGAGGCCTTTGGAAGAATCCTCACAGATGATGCCCACGGTTTTCAGGTCCTTGACGCTGTCGTAGGTAATGCTGCTGCCCAGCAGGTTTTTCAGCACCTTATCCTGCCATACACCAAATCCGGTTTCCTCCACTGCCTGTTTGGCAAGAGGCTCCGCCTGAGCGGCGCAGGCTTCCGCAATGGCTTTGCAGATGCTGTCAATGCGCTCCTGGCTGTACTCGGCAAGCTGCTTTTGGGCAGCCTTGGCACGAGCCACCAGATTCCGCACCTCCTGAATGGACTGCAGGTCCTTATCAAATTCCATGCTGTATCTTCACGCTCCTTTGAGTTGGGATTGTTTTATTTGAAAGCTTTTTTAAAATGCTGTGGGTGCTCCCGCAATCTCACACACCGTAGCCGCAAAGGCCTCACAGGCCGCTTTGCATGCCGCCTGATCGCCCACCAGCAGGCCACCGGCAAAGTTGGTTTCGGTGGGCGGGCCGTAAAACACACGCATCTCCACCTGTGCAGCTTTCAACGCTGCATCCAGCCCCACCATGGCCTCCAGAGGCGGTGCTATCAGGTATGCCATTGCCGTACCCTCGGCTACCTTGGCCTCGCCAGAGAGGTAAGACCCCGTGCGGGAGATGCAATGAGCAAAGTAGACAATGCTCCCTTCCTCGTTGGCGGTATAAAAACAGGCATCGTTTTCAATATAGCTTATCGCCGCTTCCAGTCCGCTTCGTATCTGGGCAGGCTCCGGGCCGGAAAGAATCCCGATAAACTCCCCCGCCAGCTTGGTATTGGCATTGGCAGAACCGGCGTACATGCTCCTGGCATAGGCCACCTGCACATCTGCCTTTTTGGTGGCTTCGTCCAGAGCCGCGTAGGAAACATCGTCACAGTCGGTGGTAAACAGCCCCAGGCTGCGGTGTCCCTGTGGCACATTCAGGGAGCTAAGCAGCAGCGGGTCTGCGTTTGGGATGATGCGTACGCTGAGGATTGAAGTTCGAATGGGTTCATGAATCAAAACAGCTTCCTCCCTTCCTACTGTTGCAGCTCAACGCCGCTGGCCTTTTTCTCATAAATCTTAGCAATGAGGTCTGTAAGATAAGCACCGGCCTCCACGGCGGAAATACCGTCCTTGTGAATGTTGGAAACCACCGTGCGGCGGGCTTCCGGCTGGCCTACCCGGGCATTGTAGCAAATATAGGCGCTCATGCTTTCGGCAGAGCCCAACCCAGGGCGCTCACCAATGAGCACACACACCACCTTGGCACCCAGCAGCTCCGCAACGTGATCCTGAGTGCCTACCCGGCCAAACCGCACAAAGAAGGGGGTTCCTACCGTAAAGCCCTTGGCTTTCAGCCCCTCTGTCACCACGGGTAGCAGGTTTTTCAGGTTTGCTCCTATGGCGGTAGAGCTTAATCCGTCCGAGGCAAAAATCTGCACATCCGGGTTCATGGTGCAGCGGCTTCGCAGTAACTCCCGGGTCTCTTTGTCAAACTCCCGGCCAAGGTCGGGGCGGGTCAGATGTTCGTTTTTGTCTCTACAGCGGCTTTGTACAGTAAACAGCCCCAATTCTTCCAGGAGCTTTGGGTCTACATCCAAAAACACCGCATCACGGGCCTTTGCATGGTCTGCCCGCAGAGTCAGCAGGGTTTGAGTATTGAGCCGGGGTCCCGCTCTACCCACGCCGATGCGGGCCGTGGTACGGGCTTTCATCCGCATAAGAGCTTCAGGGTCCTGGGGGTCCTTGAGCAGTGGTTTTGCCTTTACCTCAGAAGATATAATGTCCATCGGGGGCTTTTGCGGCTGTTCTTGTCCTGATTCTGCGGTTGCTCTCAGCCTGCCGCTTTGCTCCATTTCTTCCAGCACCTGCCGCACAATTTCTGCAATGAGTTTTTCATCCACCATGCTCCATCACCCCTTTCTGCCTGTAAAGATGGTGGGGTCGCCTGCCCACTTGGTCAGCCTGCCGTTTTCGGTAATGCCCATTTTTTCCAGCCACTGGTCAAACTCTTTAATGGGACGCAGACCCAATATCTCACGGATGGTAGATACATCGTGATAGGCGTTGGTCTGGTAGTTGAGCATCACGTCGTCGCTGGTGGGCACACCCAATATGTAATTTACCCCTGCCGCACCCAGCAGCATGGCAAGGTTTTCTATGTCATTCTGATCTGCCATCATGTGGTTGGTGTAGCAACAGTCGCAGCCCATGGGGATGCCTGTCAGCTTGCCCATAAAATGATCCTCCAACCCGGCACGTATTACCTGGCGGCTGTCATAAAGATACTCGGGGCCGATAAAGCCCACCACTGTATTCACCATAAAGGGGGCAAAAGCCTTGGCATAGCCGTAGCAGCGTGCCTCCATGGTCACTTGGTCTGCGCCGTAGTGGGCGTCAGAGGAAAGCTCCGAGCCCTGGCCTGTTTCAAAGTACAGCACGTTGGGGCCTTGTCCCGTGCCCTTTTGCCGCAGCAGCTCCTGTGCCTCCCGCACGGTGTCGGTGGTAAATCCAAAGGCATTGTTGCCCTTTTGGCTGCCGGCAATAGACTGAAAGATCATATCGGTGGGGGCACCTTTTTTAACCGCTTCAATTTGGGTGGTAATGTGCCCAAGCACACAAATCTGAGTGGGGATTTCAAACTTGCGCTTCACCTCGTCAAACCGTTTGAGCACCTCCGAAAGGCTGGCCACCGTGTCGTTCACGGGGTTTAGGCCAATGAGTGCGTCGCCGCAGCCGTAGCTCAGCCCCTCAAACAGCGAGGCGGTAATGCCCTCTACGTTGTCGGTGGAATGGTTGGGCTGCAGGCGGGTAGCAAGTGTTCCACGCAAACCAATGGTGGTATTGCAGTGGGCGGGTACGCGCACCTTGCTTGCCCCATACACCAGGTCCATATTGGTCATTAATTTGCACACGCCTGCTACCATTTCGCTGGTAAGGCCGCGGCTCAGCTCTCTGATGTCATCCTCAGTGGTGGTGTGAGCCAGAATAGTCTCCCTAAGCTCTGCCACTGTCCAATTGCGGATTTTTTGATAGACGGTGCTGTCTACAGCATCCTGAATAATACGGGTAACATCGTCGTCCTCATAGGGCACCACGGGGTTTTCCCTCAAATCACTCAGCAGCAAATGGCTTAATACTTCCTTGGCGGCAATGCGCTCCAGACCTGATGTAGCGGCTACGCCTGCCAAAATGTCGCCGGACTTTTCCTCGTTGGCTTTGGCAAGCACCTCTTTTACCGACCTAAAGGTAAAGGTCTGGCCGCCCAGCACGGTTTGCAGTCTCAAAGTGACATCCCTCCTGTTACTATTTTAGGCAACACCGCATCTTTCACGGGTTGCGCCTTAAGTATTGTCTTGCTTGCAATTGTTTTGTTATCCAAAAATCAGTGTTTTTACCACAACGGGTATTACCATACCATCCATAATGGGCTTGCCCATATCCACATAGTCGTTTTGCTCTACATGGATGCTGTCCACGGCTACCACCCCGCGGTTTTGACCCAAAAGGCTTTGCATGGCCTGTCCCAGTGCCTTGGCAATGTCGCATTCCACCACCACAATAATGGGGGCACCCGGCGGCAGTGCTTCATCCAGCACCTGGGCCAGTACCCGGGCAATGGCCTTCAGCTCAAGGTAACTAGGGTCGGGCTTTCCGGGCATTGCCAAAATGAGCCTGTCTGCACTGTTTTGTTCCAAAAACCACGCCACCAGCCTGGCAAGGGGTTCTTCATCTCCGGCAAAGCAGCTTTGCTGCTGGTCTTGGTTCAGCCGCAGCACCGGTACATTTTTTAGGGGGAACACATTCCCTGTGTAGGTAATGGTACTGCCAGAAATGGAAGTGGTGTAGGTACCTGCTCCCACTACGGTGGCACGAATTGTTTCTTTTGCTTCCAGAACCCGCAGTGCGGTAAACATTCTGCTTTTAGCTATGCTTTGACCCAGCAGCACACCTATGTCCCCATAGGCAAAAGGATTGGGGTTTTGGCCATAAATGGCGTCTGCCACACCGCCGGAGAAACATACCCGCTCCACCAAACCCTTTGGCTCAAAAGGGGTACTGCCCGGCGTCTGCACTGCTGCCAGCAAACCGCTGGGAGGCTTCAGCCCCACCAGCTCCTCCAAAAGCTGCGCCATTTGGTCTGTCACTTGTATGAGCTGCTCCTTGGTGGTACGCCTGCCCACCGCAAGTTCTATCCCCGCTGCCTGTGCCGCAAGGGCTGCCGCGGGGCTGATTTTTTCTACCGTCATGTCGCTGCCCACGCGAATCAGCCTGCCGCCCACATCCACACAGCCTCGGGCAACCACCTCACCGCTGTCAAACAGCACTATGTTGGTGGTTCCGCCGCCAATGTCCAAATTGGCAACCCGGCAATGGTTATCCAAACTGTATTGGTAGGCGCCGCTGCCCTTTCCGGCAATGATGGCTTCCAAATCTGGCCCTGCGGTGGAGACTACAAAGTCCCCCGCAAAGTCGCTGAGCTTTTGCAGCACCAGGCTGGAGTTTTCCTTTCTGGCCGACTCCCCTGTGATGATGACTGCACCGGTGGCTGTATCCCCGGGAGTGTATCCCGCTTTGGCAAACTCTTGGCTCACCAGTTCCCGCACCGCATCGCCGTCTATCAGTGAGGCTGTTTGAAGGGGGGTCAGGTAGATGGGGCTTTTGTATACCACTTTTTTATCCACAATAGAAATGTGGGGAACGGTAAAATATCCCGAGGTGTTTTCCACCTCCAGGCTGCTGAAAATGACCTGTGTGGTGGAGGTTCCGATATCAATGCCCACACTGAGCAATTCTGCCAACTCCACCACCTCCTTTTTATAAATAACGCACTAGGGGTTTGGCTAAAAATGCCCAAAAAGCACAAAAAGACCAAAGCGACCGAAAAATCGCCTTAGCCTTATTGCCCTTTGCTGCACCCTGTTGTGTAGCCTGCATATGTAATTTTATTGGTTTTTAAAATCAAACAGCACCTTTGTGCCTTCTTGACTGCTGCTGATGCGGAGCTCGCCGCCCAGTTTATCCTTAACGGTGGCAGCCACAATAGAAAGCCCCAAGCTGGATGGCTTTACCACAGCAGGGTCAAACCCCACGCCGTCATCCTCCACAGAAACGGTGCTGTACAGGTTGCCCGCCTGGGTGGTAACAACAATGTGCCCCTCAGCCCGTCCCTCAAAGGCATGCTCCAGTGCGTTGGTAATCAGCTCACTGACCACCAGAGATACCGAGGTAGCCTTATCGGCTTCCAGCAAAATGTCATCCCCTTCTACCGTGATGGGGACAACCTTGCCCTCGGGCACCAGGCTTTGCAAGCTGCGACGCAGCTTTTCCAACAGAATCTTACTGCTGACACGCATACCGTCACCGCTGCTTACGGTCAGTATATCATGGATGGCAGCGATACTCAATACCCTGCCCACATTTTCTGCAAAAATCTGTTTTACGCCGGGGTCGGGGCATTTGCGCGCCTGCATGTTCAGGATACTTGCCACCAGCTGCAGGTTGTTTTTGACCCGGTGGTGCACCTCCCGCATGGCAGCATCATGCTCTCCCCCAACAGGCAGCAGAGTCAGGTTCTTGTCGTTGCGCCCCTCCCGCTCTCTGGCCAGTTCCTCATATTTTTTGTCACGCAGCAGGCTGCGGCTAATGTCCTTTTCCCGGATAAGCACCCCGATGGTTCCGCCATCTTCCCCCACAATGGGTACCACGTCCTGCT
>JAEYXR010000129.1 GCA_023431215.1 Bacillota bacterium | reverse complement strand
CATTTTCACGGGGTACACGACGTACTTCTTTACCATAGCGGAATAAAATACATTCCTTTGGACCGCCGGCCACACCAATATCGGCGTCTGTTGCTTGCCCCGGTCCATTAACAATACAACCCATAATGGCAATTTTTATATCCTTGGTACAGTCCTTTAAGGCTTTCTCTACCTGCTGGGTAATGTCAAGTAAATCTACTTTACAACGTCCGCAAGTGGGGCAAGAAACAAATTTAGGCCCTTTGCTCCACAATCCAACACCCTTTAAAATATCCTGACCGGCATAAATTTCTTTTACCGGAGGAGCAGTTAGAGATACCCTAATGGTATCTCCTATGCCATCACTCAGAAGGGAGCCAATGGCAATGGAAGACTTAACCAATCCTATCCGCTCGGTGCCGGCTTCTGTAACCCCCAAATGCAATGGGCAGTCGGTAAGTGCAGCTATTTTTCTATAAGCATCAATGGTACGTCCAACATCAGAGGATTTGATTGCCACCAGATATTGAGTAAAATCATAGCGTTCCAAACAACGAATGTTGAGCAATGCACTTTCTACCAGCGCATCTGCCGTAGCGCTTTGATGTTTTTCCAGTACTTCCTTCTCCAATGAGCCTGAGTTGACTCCGATACGTATGGGAAGGTTTTTAGCTTTACAGGCAGTAATTACTTCTTTGATGCGGCTTTCATCCCCAATATTGCCGGGATTGATACGAATTTTATCTGCACCGGCATATGCGGATTCTATGGCCAGACGGTGACTAAACTGAATGTCTGCCACAATAGGAATGTCTATCTGTTCTTTTATTTTGGAGATTAGGCGAACATCCTCCATTGCTGGAACAGCAATGCGAATGATATCGCATCCTGCTTTCACTACTTCTATCGCCTGCTGAATGTTCCCTTCTATATCCTCGGGTTGGGCATTGAGCATTGTCTGAACCGCAATTGGATTCTGTCCCCCAACAATTATTTTGCCTATTTTAACTTCTCTGCTTTTACGTCGCTGGTTCATGACATGTTACTCCTACTTTGCAAATATTTTTAGTATATCGCTAAATGTCACCACCGCAATGAGCCCCAGTAACAAAACGAGTCCCACTGCATGCACATAGGCTTCATATTTTGCAGGTACCGGACGGCGGAAAAGTATTTCAACAACAAGGAAGAACAGCCTACCTCCGTCCAAAGCCGGCAGCGGCAGCAGATTAAAGACACCAATATTAATTGTGATAAATGCTATTATCATCATCAAAGAATCATTGCCGCGAGAAGAAGCCTCTCCTATGATGGTAGCGGTGCCCACAGGGCCGGAAATTTCTTTGAGGCCAAATCTGCCGGTCAAAATATCCATGAGTGAATACCATACCTGCCGAACAACCGAGGCGGTCCAATGGCACGAATAAGAAACTGCATTGATAAATGTATTTTCTACACCATAAAAAACAAAATCTAATTGTATGCTCTCGCTTCCATCTTGGTATTGCTGAACATTAAAAGGCACGGTAACAGTAGTTTTCTCTCCTATGTTGTTTTCTCCTATTCCCATGCCTGCCAGCCACCGCTGCCAGGAAGAAAGCTTTAGGTCTCCTTTGCGAAGCACAGTAATATCTACTACACTATCTTCATCTCGCACCAGCTGAAAGATCACATCATTATACCCTGGGGTTTTGTAGCCGTTTACTGCTATAATTCTGTCTCCGCTTTGCAGGTAGTTTTGAGATACGGAGTTTTCATGGAAGTTGGCTACCACATTGGTGCCCAAAAGGTCCATTTTTCCGGTAAGTGCCGCCAAAATGAAGAAACCCAAAATGACATTCATAACAGCACCAGCAGACAGAATGATAAACCTTTGCCATGGTTTTTTGTTACAAAAGGCCCTGCCGTCTGCACTGTCCTCGTCCTCGCCCTCCATGGCTACATAACCACCAATGGGAAAAGCACGAACGGCATACAACGTTTCTCCAACCTTTTTGCCCCATAGTTTTGGTCCCATTCCAAAGGAAAACTCATTTACGCGCACACCAAAAAGCTTTGCAAAAATAAAATGTCCCAGCTCATGCAGTGTAATGATTACTCCAAAAACCACCAAAGTAAGTATAATTGTTGTAATGATATTTCCCAAAACGGCAAGACCTCATCTTTCCAAAATCTAAAGCACCAAGTTTTCTCTATACAGCAATATGAACGAACAATACTAGGATATGCACAAGGCGAGGAAGAATCCCCGCCTTGTTTTAGTTTACCTATTGGATATGATAACATTAAAATATTAACATAATATGACAGGGGGTCAAAACCTTGTGTAAATTTTAAAGGCCGACAATTAAGGGGTATATCCGGGAAATTAGCAGAACAACCGGACTGATAAATAAGACACTGTCAAAACGGTCCATCACTCCACCGTGCCCAGGCATAATATGTCCAAAATCTTTCACTCCATTTTGCCGCTTGATGACAGAAGCGGACAAATCTCCGAGTACACCCAGTAAAGAAAGTGTAGGTGTCATGAGTGCCACCGCAACATAATTAATCTTAACCGGCGTAGCAAAATAGCCAAAAGGCACTATCATTGCCGAAATTTGGGTAAATATGAAACAAACCAGCAAATTGCACAAAATTGCAGTAATTACACCACCGATTAATCCCTCTACGGTTTTTTTGGGGCTGATGCCCGGGCATAGCTTATGTTTACCAAAAAAGGTCCCGACAAAATATGCCCCCGTATCTGACCACCAGGCAGAACCAAAGGATAGAATCAAATAAAAAAGGCCTAATTGAGCATTGGTTTCATCTCGCATTTGAACCAGGCTGAAAAAAGACATTGCAACCAAACCGGTTGTCAAAAAACAATAGCACAACGCCAGAACACTAAGACTTTCGTGCTCCATCAGGAGATAGATAAAACACAGAATAATATACAGCAGTGTCAACGGTAAAAACATTGCAGACACAAGGGTTGTATTGGTAAACAACAGCATAACACAATAAAGAGCACTAACCACTGCTAAAAGGCGGTATTTACTAAGTCCTGCAGCATGAAACAGTTCATAAACAGCCATGGCGCAAATGGCGGCTGCCAGAGTATTTACCAGTAAGGTATCAAAAAAGATAATGGCTACAACAAGGACAAGCAATCCCACTGCTGCCGAAATCAGTCGTTGTTTCAAATGTGTCAAACCCCTTTTCGCTGGAATACAGCTTAGAATTGTTGAAAAGACGAATTGGTTTTATTATATACCGCCAAAACGTCTTTGACGCTTTGCATATTCAGTAAGCGCGTAATTAAAATGCTCGGGAGTAAAATCCGGCCATAGCACCTGCATAAATACAAATTCAGAATAGGCTGATTGCCAGGGCAAGAAATTTGACAAGCGCATCTCACCACTGGGGCGGATGATTACATCTGGGTCTGGCTGGCCCTTTGTATAAAGATATTGAGAAAATAGAGTTTCATTTATCTGATCCGGTTTCAGCTTTCCTGTACAGCAGTCATCGGCTATCCTTCTGGCTGCATGTACAATTTCATCACGGCCGCCATAATTCAGGGCGATGTTGATGGTGATACCGGTATTATTCTTACTCTTTTCCTGTGCCTCAATAATTGTGGCCCTAAGATCGTTACGTAAGACAGAAACATTACCAAGAACATTTAGCCTTGCATTTTCCTTTTGAAACTGAGAAATATTTTTTAAGTATTGACCCAGCAAGTCCATTAGCGCATCTACTTCCTGCTTTGGACGCTTCCAGTTTTCGGTAGAAAATGCGTAAGTTGTTACGGTCTGAATGCCAATTTTCTGACAGTAGCGTACTATTTTAGAAAAAGCATCGGCCCCTGCACGATGCCCCATTTCTCGTGGCAAGCCACGCTGCTGCGCCCATCTTCCGTTACCATCCATGATAAACCCTACATGACGGGGCAAAAGCTCATGGGAAGGTGGCAATTTTAACTTTTCTTCCATGATTGACCTCCCCAAAGTAAATAAATAAACCAAACAAGAACCAGGGCCCATAAATGGGCCCTTGATCCTTCGTCATTAGATAAATAGTATAAATTTAAATAGCAAGAATTTCTTTTTCCTTGGCTGCGGCAGTTTTATCAATCTCATCAATAAATTTGTCAGTTACTTTTTGAATTTGATTTTCCAAATTCTTTTGATCATCTTCGGTAACTTCGCCAGCCTTTTTCATTGCCTTTATTTTATCATTGGCGTCACGCCGAATAGAACGAATGGCAACCTTGGCTTCTTCACCGTGTTTGGCAATGGTCTTACAGATTTCTTTTCTGCGCTCCTCGGTAAGCTGGGGAAATGTAAGACGAATTACAGAACCGTCATTATTAGGGTTGATGCCAATATCAGAGGTCTGAATTGCTTTTTCAATGCTTTTCAGGGTGCTCTTGTCATAAGGCTGAATTACCAGTGTACGTGCCTCAGAAACAGATACGGATGCAAGGGCATTTACCTTGGTAGGTACGCCGTAATAATCAACAGAAATCTTATCCAAAATAGCGGGGTTTGCACGTCCAGCACGGATGGCCGCATAATCGCTCACCAGCACATTAATAGTTTTTGTCATTTTTTCTTCGTAAATTTTCAGTTCAGGATTCATTTTGGTCGTCCTTTCTTACTACTATTATCACCCGCATCCCGCGGGTCAAAGCTCTCTGTTTGTGCAACAACCAGAAAAAAATGTTTATCTCACAAATTAGCCAAGTTCCTTTACAACAGTACCAATATTTTCACCGCTTACTGCACGGAAAATATTTTCGGGATCCTGCATGCTAAATACCAAAATGGGCATTTTGTTGTCACGGCAAAGAGATGCCGCTGTCATATCCATGATTGATAATTTTTGATTGAGAACCTCACTAAAAGATATTTCCTCATAACGTTTGGCATCTGCGTATTTTTTAGGATCTTTGTCATAAACCCCATCTACCATGGTTGCCTTAAAAATAATGTCTGCATCTACCTCTGCAGCACGAAGCGCTGCTGTGGTATCTGTAGAAAAGAAGGGGTTGCCGGTGCCGCATCCAAAAATTACAACACGGCCCTTTTCAAAGTGGCGTACTGCCTTGTTGCGGATATAAGGCTCTGCAATGGCGGGCATGGAAATTGCAGTTTGAACACGCGCGTCTACCTCCAGTGCCTCCAACGCATCTGCCAAAGCAAGAGAGTTGATAACGGTAGCCAGCATTCCCATATGGTCAGCACGAGTGCGATCCATTTTACCGCTGGAACGGCCACGCCAAAAGTTACCGCCACCTACCACAATTCCTACTTCTACACCCAGCTCGGTGCATTTTTTAATGCTTTGGCAGATAGCCAGCACAGTATCATAATCGATACCAAAGCCGTTTGCCCCAGCCAGGGCTTCACCGCTCACTTTGAGCACAATGCGCTTATATTTAGGATTCATTGGCTTCATCTCTCCCATAATTGATTGGTTGCCATAGGCTTCTTCTATTTTACAATAAAATGCCCTATTCTGTAAAGCTGTTTTTGTCAGTATGTGTACAAAACTTCAAAAGTCACAAGTTAAAAAGAAGCCCAATGCCGGCAGCTAAAAACACTTTTTGTATTGCGTAACTATTCATATACTCCCAACAGCCCCGGCAGCAAAGAATATACTGCAAAAAAGAGTACCGAAAATACTCAGAAAGCATTTCCGATACTCTTTTCTCTTTTTATTTTGAAAAACAATGTCTTGCTTTAGCACTAAGACAATCTTATTTCATCATGCCGGCAACTTCATCAGCAAAGTTGTCTTCTCTCTTCTCCAGGCCCTCACCTTTTTCAAAGCGAACAAACTTGACAATTTTGATGTCAGCGCCCAGCTCTTTGCTGGTGTTCTCGGTGAATTTGGCTACAGAGATATCGCCATCCTTGATAAAGGCCTGCTCAAGCAGACAAACTTCTTTGTAGTACTTGTTGATACGGCCCATAACCATCTTTTCGGCAATGTTTGCAGGCTTGCCTTCGTTAATGGCCTGAACGGTGAGAATTTCCTTCTCCTTGGCAATTGTCTCAGCGGGAACATCCTCTTTGCACAGGTAAGTGGGGGTAGCAGCAGCAATCTGCATCGCTACGTCTTTTGCATAAGCTTTAAACTCGTCCTTATCTGCAGCGGAACCTGCCTCAAACTTAACCATAACACCAATGCGGCCGCCACCGTGGATGTAGGTAACGATATCGCCCTCATAGCGTTCAAAACGACGAATCTTCAGGTTTTCGCCAATAACCAAAACCTTCTCGCGCAGAGCTTCCTCAACAGTGCTCTCACCACCGGCAATTTTGCAGGCTAACAGAGCATCTACATCAGCAGGGTTTTCAGCAATAACGGTCTTTGCACAGTCCTCAACGAACTTAACAAAGTCAGCATTTTTGGCAACAAAGTCGGTCTCGGAGTTCACTTCAATAGCAGCGCCAACTTTCTTAGCCTCATCTACCATAGCAACAACCAGGCCCTCGGCAGCAATTCTGCCAGCTTTTTTGGCCACAGCGGCCAGGCCTTTTTCACGGAGCAGCTCAACAGCCTTTTCCATGTCACCGTTAGCTTCAGTAAGAGCCTTTTTGCAGTCCATCATGCCGCAACCGGTTCTTTCACGGAGAGTTTGTACGTCTTTTGCAGTAAAAGCCATTTTAATTGCCTCCTGTTATTTTTACGTTAAAAATAGTATTCACAGTTTTGCTTATATTATCTGTTTTTTTTCCTAAACTCGAACAAATGCCCGAACTTTCATCCGGGCATTGTTGAGCACTAAATCTTAATTATTCAGCAGCTGCCTCGGATGCCTCAGCCTCAGCCTGTGCAGCGCCCTGAGCGCCCTGACGGCCCTCAATGATAGCGTCAGCCATGGTCTGAGAAATGAGCTTGACAGCGCGGATAGCGTCGTCGTTACCGGGGATGACATAGTCAATCTCGTCGGGGTCGCAGTTGGTGTCAACAATAGCAATGATGGGAATACCCAGCTTCTGTGCTTCGGCAACAGCAATGCGCTCCTTGCGGGGGTCAACAATAAACAGTGCACTGGGCAGCTTGTTCATGTCCTTAATACCACCAAGGAATTTCTCCAGCTTCTCAATTTCCAAAGAGAGCTTGGCAACTTCCTTCTTGGGCAGACGGTCGAAAGTGCCGTCTTCCTTCATTTTGTTGAGCTGCTCCAAACGAGCAATTCTGCGACGAATGGTTTTAAAGTTGGTCATCATACCGCCAAGCCATCTTGCATTGACAAAGTATGCGCCTGCACGCTCGGCTTCTTCCTTTACGGAATCGCCAGCCTGCTTTTTGGTGCCTACAAACAGAACATTGCCGCCTTCGGATGCAATGTCACGAACAAACATGTAGGCTTCCTCGAGCTTTTTAACGGTTTTCTGCAGGTCAATGATGTAGATGCCGTTACGCTCGGTGAAGATGTACTGAGCCATTTTGGGGTTCCATCTTCTGGTTTGGTGACCGAAGTGAACACCGGCCTCCAAAAGCTGTTTCATAGATACTACTGCCATTTGAAAAATCCTCCTTTGGTTTTGAAACCTCCGCTCCTCGCATTTTACAAAGCAACCGGTAAACCGGCACCCGCTTTGCAATTGAGTTGCGTGTGTTTTGCCGTATTATGATATCATATTAGCTTTTAAAATGCAACCTTTTCTATGCAATTTTTTACAAAAAAGTAATGTTTTTTTCTGCATAAGCTACAATGCCGGCTGAAAAAGCAGCATTTTACCCAAACAGTCGGTCAAAGGCAGAGAGTTTTCGTTTACAGCAGCCGTGAGGAGCACAATAATTTACTAAAACCGTATCCTCCCCAATACACTGAATTTGATCCCAGCAAATAATTACATCGTCGTCGCGTCCCAGCAACCCAAATAGTCGTGGTCTTCCATAAATAACAATACATTTGACGGTAGCACAGCAGCTGTCGATCTCCACATCGGAAACGCAGCCCATACAGCACCCGTCACTGACGTTTACCACTTCTTTGTCTCTAAGATCCATTACCCTGCAAAGCATACCATCACCACCTTAGACCATCAGGGTATTCTACTATATGTGGCGGTACAAGAAGTATATGCTGGTTGCTTTTACTTATTTATGCTTATTCAAAATTGCTATACTAAAGTATGCAGAGTATTTTCTTCACTTTTATCTAACTACATGCGTAAAATATAGTAAGCATCGTATACACAGCAGAAAGGAGATGCCTAAGATAATGCCTACTATTTATTTAAGTCCCTCTACGCAACAGGCAAATTTATATGTAAACGGTGGTACTGAAGAATATTGGATGAATCAGCTTGCCGACCGTCTTGTCCCCTATTTGCGTTCTAACGGCATTCAATATGTCCGGAACGACCCCGATATGACAGCCGGTTCTTCTGTTCGTCAGTCTAATGCAGGAAAATATGATTTGCATCTGGCGCTTCATTCCAACGCAGCTCCGGAGGGCCGATACGGCGAACTGCGCGGCACCGATGTGTATTATGACCCGCGCAGCAGTAACGGAAAACGCGCTGCCGACATTATTGCTGAAAACTTTAAAACCATTTATCCCAACCCTAATAGGGTTCGTCCTGTATCTACCACAACTTTGGGCGAGGTTACCGACACCAAAGCCCCTGCAGTACTGGTAGAAACAGCATATCATGACAATTCCGAGGATGCAACTTGGATCAAAAATAATTTGGATGAAATCGCTCGGATTTTAGCGCTTTCTCTCACTGAGTATTTTGATATTCCCTTTGTAAAGCCACAAAAACCGCAAGAGGGTACTGTTTCGGTAAGCTCCGGTAGGCTAAATATTCGCAGCCGCCCAACAGTAACTTCCAGCGTTTTAACACAGGCCAACAACGGAGATTCTATTACGGTGCTGGGAACGCTTCCAAATTGGTATGTTGTAAATTATAAAGGTACTGTCGGTTATGCATTTCGTGATTTTATTGATATTCCTTAGCTATTAACATGAAATAACATTTGCCGCATTGCCTAGTCACTCGAACCAACAAAACAACCTCCATGCCTTTGCACCCCTGCATTGGCATGGAGGTTGTTTATTGCAATATTTATCCCTTGTTCCATACAATTTGTGCAGCTTACCATAATGTCATATCTGTTTTTTAATTCTCTCCAATGCACCTTTTTCAATTCTGGAAACCTGCGCCTGTGAAATGCCAACCTCTTTAGAAACTTCAATTTGTGTTTTTCCTACAAAAAAGCGCAGGGTCAAAATCTTTTTTTCCCGCTCACTCAAATTTTCCATTGCCTGGCGCAGTGCAATTTCTTCCAGCCAATCTGCATCGGTACAGGAGTCTTTGATCTGATCCATTACAAAGATGGTATCTCTGCCATCGGAATAGACGGGATCATACAATGAGCTTGGCTCGACAATTGATTCCAGCGCCAGCACAACATCCTCCTTAGGTACTCCCATTTCTCTGGCAATCTGTTCTATGGTCGGGTCTTTTAAGTCCCGATTAGTCAGCATTTCCTTAATCTGCATTGCTTTATAAGCTGTATCTCTCATACTGCGGCTTACCCGCACCATGTTGTTGTCTCTTAAATAACGCCTAATTTCTCCAATAATCATTGGGACACCATAGGTGCTGAATTTTACGTTAAGTTCAGGATCAAAGTTATCGATTGCTTTAATAAGTCCGACACAACCCACCTGAAACAAATCATCCAAATTTTCACCCCGATTGGTAAACTTCTGCACTACACTAAGCACCAGTCTCAGATTACAGGCGATTAACTCGTCTCTTGCTGCCTTATCCCCCGCCTGTGCTTTTTTTAATAATTCCATCTTCTCCTTCTCTTTTAAAGTTCGCAATTTTGCTGTGTTTACGCCGCAGATTTCTACCTTGTTAAGATACATAACAACTCCCCCAGTCCCACTGAAATACCTAAGGCATGGCTCTGCCAATACTCAGGTATGTAGTGAAAATGAGGGATGCGCAATAAGTAATATTTAATTTGTTTTTTGACATAAAGCAACAAAACCATCAAACATATGCTGAAAGCAATGAAATCGAAGGGACATGCATTCCGGATGCCACTGCACACCAACCATAGTACCATCAGCAGATTCTATTGCTTCAATCATACCATCGCTGGAGTTTCCTGTCACAACAAACTCATCTGCTACACGATTTATCGCTTGATGATGATAGGTATTGACATCCAGTTCGGTGGCTCCCACCAGCTTTGCAACAGCGCTGCCGGGGGTTAGCTTTACTTTGTGAAAAGGCTCGCTTTTCACAGCAGTGCGCTGACAATGACAAATGGCTTTTGGATACTGTGCCGCAATATCCTGATAAACATTTCCTCCAAAAGCAATGTTTAAAAGCTGATGTCCACGACATATGCCAAGGATTGGTTTTTTTTGAGCATTCATTTCATGAATCAGGGTTATCTCAAACAAATCCAAAAGACGGTCGGTGCAAGTAATTTGTGGAGTGGCTTCTTCTCCGTAAAAACAAGGTGCAGTATCTTCTCCGCCCGGAAGTATCATTCCATCCAATTCATGTGCCAGTGTTTGTATGGTTTCTTTATCCTCAGTGGGTACCAGCAAAACAGGAATTCCCCCTGCCCGCAAAACACTGTCTGCATATCCGCTGTTGGTTTTATATCCGTCAATGCCGTTTTGTATCAAATGTGCAGCGGTTATTCCAATCAAAGGTTTTTTCATCGCAAACTCCTCAATGCTTTTTCTTATTATCTAAAGAAAAAGAGATTGCCAAATGCTGCTTACATGGTCATATGCACTTCCGGAGTTTTGTGGTGTTTAAACATTTTAAATAATTTTGTATGTTTCTAATAAGCGCGCTCCAAGTCTTTTTTTAAATTTTTGATGATCTTTTTTTCCAGGCGGGAAATATAAGACTGTGAAATTCCGATAATATCGGCCACTTCTTTTTGCGTCTTTTCTTGACCACCGCATAAACCAAATCGAAGTTCCATTATTGTTCGTTCCCTGGGCCCTAAACGGCTGACTGCATCCATTAAAATATTTTTTTCAATTTCCTGCTCTATGGAGCGTCCCACAGTATCATTATCAGTACCCAAAATATCAGACAGCAGTAATTCGTTTCCATCCCAGTCAATATTTAAGGGTTCATCAATGGATACCTCATTTTTAACAATTTGAAATTTACGAAGATACATTAAAATCTCATTTTCTATACATCGGGAGGCATAGGTAGCCAACTTAATATTGCGGCTTGGGCAAAAGGTATTTACTGCTTTGATAAGACCGATAGTCCCAATGGAAATGAGGTCTTCAATGCCTACGCCAGTAGATTCAAATTTACGTGCAATATACACAACCAACCGCAGATTATGGACGATAAGCTGCTCTTTTGCAGTTTCATCATGTTCTTCCAGACGTGCAAATACCACTGCTTCTTCTTCTCTTGTCAGTGGCGCCGGTAATGTTTCCGGTCCATTGATATAATAAAGCGTCCATATCCCCTGTCGGGCTTTTTTTAGTAATCTTTTTTGATAAGTTTCTCTAAGCCACTGCCTAAACCGTACGATGAAACCCCTCATTGCTGCTGACCACCTTATGTTAGTATCTGTATAACGCTGGGATTAAACACAGCTCCATAATGTTCGTCACCTATTTTTCGGCCGGTAACTGCCACATATCCAATGATCTCTTTCTCCCCCATCTCGGTGGATACCGTCATTTTATCCGGCTTAAAAGCTTTTAACAATCCTTCGCCGTCCACTCCGGAAAAAGCAACAACCCGTAAGCTTTCCGGCAACCCACCGTCTAAGCTTCCACTTAAAATATATCGTTCCTCTGTTTCGGTAAGCAGTGGTACTACAGCTTTGAGGCCTGCTACCACCAACGGATGTCCGGTAAAATGCTCAACCAGACCGTTGCCGGTATCTGCCAAGGCATCAACCCCTATGGAATGTCCACCCCTCCAAATGGTAATGCGGTAAATTTCCTGCAGTGTTTTCCCATTATAAAAAATGCGGTTAAACAGCTCTACAAAGCCATAGGCTGCTATGACCGAGCCGATAAGCACCAGCGGCTGGACATTAAAATAAATTACCCCATTGCCAAAAGCGACGATGCCCGGTGGTAAAATAAACCAAAGCCCTATTACCACACCAGCCAGCATAAAGCTTACTGCAAAAAAAATAAAAACAAGTTTTGCAAATACTCTAATTGGCTGTATGCCATATGCAATCAAAATGACCAGCATGGCAACTGCCGATCGTGAAAGCAAATCAAAACAAAGAGATGATACGGGGACAAAAATAAGAAGGGAGCTTATCGCCCCCATAAACGCCGCTAGATAACGGCGGCGTGTTCGTTGCCTCAACCCGGACAGCAACACGCATAAGCGAAGTAATATAAGATCGATAATGAAGTTGATGGCAATTAGAACGTCCGCATAAATTGTCGTCTGCATTTTATCCACCACCTTCGTGGGTGTTGTCTGTATTTCCAGTATAGATTTCCCAAGGGGAAAAAACAGTCGAAGCAAGTGGAAGAAAAACATTTGACAAAAGTTTCTAGCAAACCTATAAAAAACAAAGAAGGTGTTTTTGGCCTCAAAGACTCATAACACCTTCTTATAATTGATGCAATTTTAATATTTATGGACTAAATAATGCCATCTTTAATCAGCTTATACTCCATGGAGTCACGCAATGCCTGCCAGCTGGCATCAATAATATCTGCCGAAAGCCCTACGGTAGTCCAAACTGACGTGGCGTCGCGAGATTCAATTAACACTCTAACCTTTGCTGCAGTAGCAGAGCTGCTTTCCATAACACGAACCTTATAGTCAATGAGCCGGACTTGAGAAAGCACGGGATAAAACACCTCTAAAGCCTTACGCATAGCCACGTCCATGGCATGCACCGGGCCTTCCCCCTCTGCTGAGGTCATTTCAATGCTTTCGCCAACCTTTATTTTAATAAGCGCACAGCAGGAACTTGCTACATGCAGGGCAGGTTCTTCACTGATAATTTTAAAATACTCCAAGCTAAAAGCCGGTTTGTAGCGACCCAGGTGCTTTAATGCAAATATTTCAAAACTGGCACCTGCGGATTCAAAGGCATAGCCTTCGTATTCCAGCATCTTTAGTTTTTCAATCAGCTCTTCTGTAACTGCACTATCTCTTGTCACAGTACTGTCAATTTCTGCCACTCGCTTAGCAATTGCCGAACGACCGGCATATTCTGAAAGCAAAATATGACGATTGTTGCCTACCTCATCAGGGCTGATATGCTCAAAGGAGATTGAATTTTTATAAATACCGTCCACATGCATACCTCCCTTGTGAGCAAAAGCACTTTTACCCACATAAGGCATGTTAGCAGGCACCAGCTGATTTGCCACCTCTGCAATATATCGGGCTGTTTTGGTAAGCCGACCTATTTTATCAGCAGGAATGCATCCGTAGCCAAGCTTTAGCTGAAGATCGGCAATGATTGTGGCAAGTGTGGCATTGCCGCAGCGCTCCCCATAGCCCAGATAGGTACCCTGAACATGGGTTGCACCTGCCAACACCGCCGAAATAGAATTGGCCACGGCGCATCCCACATCATTGTGTGTATGTATTCCTACCGGAGTTCCGGCGAATTTATGCACAACAGCCTCTGTCATATTACCAACCTGATGAGGAAAACAGGCACCATTGGTATCGCACAGGCAAATCCTGTCCGCTCCTGCCCTAACAGCTGCCTCCAAGGCTTTCACGGCATAGGCGGGGTTGTTTTTATATCCGTCAAAAAAATGTTCAGCATCAAAAATAACAAAACGTCCGTTTTCTTTATAAAAGCGCACCGTCTCTTCTATCATTTTAAGGTTTTCTTCCAGGGTGGTACGAAGGACATCTTGAACATGCAGGTCCCAACACTTGCCAAAGATGGATACCCATTTTGTCTGTGCCGCCAATAACGCCTGGCAGTTTTCATCCTCCAAAACACAAATATTCTTTTTACGGGTAGCGCCAAAGGCAACAATATGGGTAGCACCTAATTCCAAACTGTGCACTCGCTGAAAAAACTCCATATCCTTTGGATTGGACGCAGGATTTCCTGCTTCAATAAAAGCAATACCCAGTCTGGCCAGCTTTTGAGTAATGTTCAGCTTGTCTTCCAGCGAAAAGCTAACGCCTTCCCCCTGAGCTCCGTCCCGGAGGGTCGTATCTAAAATTTCAATTTGATTCAAATCGTTTCCCTCCTTTTTTGTTTCTTTCTTTGATAAGGTATCTCCGGCAATCTAGTGTTATTAATTTTTTATTAATGCCGATAAATCTTCCGGTATTTCCTTGCTTAAAGTAATTACCTTTACATATTGATTATCTTTGTCAAATTGAAGACCCCACAACTGTTGGTCAGAAAACAAAAAACGCAATCTATGTTTTTTATTATTAAATGTATAATCGTATTCCTCGTAGTAAAGGTCATTTCCATCTAGCATCCGGTTTCCGCATACTCCATTAAACTGCAGATTGCTGTAGGGGGCAGTTTGTAAATCAGAATTTTTTAACTCCTGAATCAGCTCATTTTCCCAAAATACACTAACAGAGTTACCACTTGTAACAGAAATCAAAGGCTTTCCGTCCATTTCATATTTTTGCAAAAAAGCTCCGTTATCCAAAGCTTCTTCTACCTTTACAACTTGATTGTCTGCTAACAACCATTGTGTTGTGTAGCTTAGATAATACCCTTCATTACTCAGAATTTTTGCTGCATTATCTGACATTGGTACGCTTAATGTTCTATCATTTATAAAAGATAGAATGATAGCAATGATGGTGAAAAGGCTGACAGCTAAAAATATGGGCAAAGTCAACCTGTGTTTTTTCATTTTAAAAAGCTCCCCTAATAAAGCAGACCTTTCATGACCCTATCAATGATATGAATTACATTCAGCGCTACTAGGATTTCTGTATGTGTTATAGACACATGAAACCTTTTATATAATAGCTTTGTTGATGGCATTGAGATATGCTTTGAGGCTTGCCTCAAAAATATCAGTGGAGAGGCCTCGACCTACAATTGTACTCTCACCCTTTTTAAGCTTTACCGTTACTTCACCCAGAGCATCCTCACCTTCAGTGACGGAGTTAATAGTATAGCTTACCAATTGGCAACCTTCTTTTACAATTCTGTCAATTGCCTTAAATGCCGCATCAATGGGGCCGTCGCCTCTGGCAACATGTTCAATTTCTTCCCCGTTTTTCATGAGTTTTACCACAGCAGTTGCCGATATGACAGTACCACTGTTTACAACAAAACTATGTAGCCGATAGGTTTCCGGGATGGCATATCCCAGTGCGCTTACCAAAGCTTCTATATCCTTGTTGGTAACATTTTTCTTGCGGTCTGCCAGAGCCAAAAAGCGTTCAAACGCTTTTTCCAAGGCTTCTTCTGACAAAATATATCCCAGCTCTTCCACCCGCTGCACAAAAGCATGCCGCCCGGAATGCTTACCCATGGTCAAATCGCTTTGGTGGATTCCTATGGAGTCAGGAGACATAATTTCATAGGTCAAGGGGTTTTTCAGCACGCCATGCTGGTGAATGCCTGCTTCATGGTTAAAGGCATTCCGTCCTACAATGGGCTTATTTGGTGATACTTTGGAACCATTGACATTGGCCACCAGCTTGCTGGTACGGTAAATTTGCTTGGTATTGATATGAGTATGCAGCCCCAGCTGATTTTCGCGGGTATGCAGCGCCATTATCACTTCTTCCAGAGCAACATTCCCCGCACGCTCCCCTATTCCGTTGATACTTCCCTCCACCTGATTAGCCCCTGCGCGCAGAGCCGCCAATGAATTGGCCACAGCCATACCCAAATCATTGTGACAATGTACAGAGAGGGTTATTGCATTGCTATTATGTAAATTTTCCTTGATATAGCTTACTAAGTCATACATTTCTTCGGGCAGAATATACCCTACAGTATCTGCAATATTAATGGTAGTTGCGCCTGCCTGGACCGCAGTATTAAAAGCCTCAAGCAAAAATTCTCTGTCACTGCGGGTACTGTCTTCGGCAGAAAACTCCACATCCCAACACAGGCTTTTGGCATACGACACACAATCTTTGATTCTGTCCAGCACCTGCTCACGGGTTAGCCCCAGCTTTACCTCTATGTGCAAATCACTGGTGGCAATAAACACATGGAGTCTGGGATGCTTTGCTTTTTTTAAAGCCTCCCAGGCTGTATCTATATCTCCACGTACCGCACGGCAAAGTGCTGCTACAACCGGGTTTGTTACTGCATCTGCAACTTGGCGCACCGCCTCAAAATCATCGGGAGAAGAAACCGGAAATCCTGCCTCAATGACATCTACACCCAGCCGCTCCAACTGGCGGGCAATTTCCAGCTTTTCCTGTGTGTTCATGGTGCATCCGGGAGACTGTTCTCCGTCTCTCATGGTTGTATCAAAAATTAAGATTTCTCTCATATCCGGCACCTCTTTTTCGGCAATAAATTCCAACTGAATTATATGATAGCATAGGCTTTATGCAAAATGCAATTATTTGGTATAAAAAGCACTACCTCTTATATAGGCAGCTTCTTTCTTTACTGAAAATGTGGCTCTATGCAAACCACTACCTTTTCAACCTGATGCTCACTAATTTCTATTATCTTGATAATAAGCCCCGAAGCTTCTAATTCTACTGTAGACCCATCCTGTGGTATGGAACCAAGCTCACTAAAAACAAAGCCATATAAGGTTTCGTAATCCCCGGAAAGGGGTATGCCAAGGACCTTGGATACCTCATAAATTGAGGTGCTGCCATGAATCTTCCATGTGTTAGATTCTATCTGCTTAATGACTTTGGAGTCATCTATTTCAGATGACTCTTTTCCCAAATCTCCAACAAGCTATTCTATTAAGTCGCTAATCGTTACAAAGCCAACCATACCACCATATTCATCCAACACAACTGCCAGACTGTTGTGGCTACTCTTCATATTTCTAAATAGCACGTCCGCCTTAACACTTTCCGGTTCAAAATAAGCCGGTTTAACAGCCTTTTGCATCACTTCTTCCCTATTCTTATTTTCTAAACGAAAGTAGTCTTTAGCATTTAAATACCCACAATATTGTCCGCAGACTCGTTACAAGCAGGATAACAGGTAAATTTACTATTATATATAGTACCTAAGCAAGTTTTCAACCGCCACCGATTGTCATTTATTTACCTCTTGGTGTTTATCAATTTGCAAAAAAGCCACAGTATATCTAAGCTTTCGCTTAAAATATGCTGTGGCTCATTTTTATATTTGCTTTATGGAAAGTGATTCTGCAATCTATTAACGAATAAAGGAGAAATTGACAAACACTGCTGCAAAAACAATGGCAACAACTGAAAGCAGCTTAATCAGAATATTGATAGAAGGTCCGCTGGTATCCTTAAAGGGGTCACCTACAGTATCACCGACAACCGCAGCCTTATGGCATTCGGAACCTTTGCCTCCCTCATGGCCGGACTCAATATACTTCTTGGCGTTATCCCACGCACCGCCTGCATTTGACATCATAACCGCTAGAACAAATCCGGAAATGGTGGAACCGGCAAGCATACCGGCAACACCATTTACACCAAGAACCAGTCCTACCGCAATGGGGGCCAGTAGAGTCATTACTGCAGGGGCAACCATCTCTTTTAAGGCAGACTTAGTGCAAAGGTCAACGCAGCTTTCGTAATCAGGTTTGGCTTCTCCGGTCATAATGCCGGCAATTTCTTTAAATTGACGGCGAACCTCATAAACAATACTTTGTGCTGCGCGCCCAACAGAATCCATGGTCATGGCACCAAACACAAATGGCAGCATTGCACCTATAAATAAACCAATGAGTGTGGGCGGATAGGTAATACTCAAGTTAAGTTCATATTCGGGAGCAATAAGGCTAATTTGGTCTACAAATGCAGCAATTAAAGCCAAGGCCGTTAATGCTGCAGAACCTATTGCAAAGCCCTTGCCGGTTGCCGCTGTGGTGTTCCCCAAAGAATCCAGTGCATCGGTGCGTTCGCGAACAAACTCCGGCAGGCCTGCCATTTCAGCTATGCCACCGGCATTGTCAGCCACAGGGCCATAGGCATCGGTAGCAAGGGTAATTCCAAGCGTAGAAAGCATACCTACTGCAGAAACAGCAATGCCGTACAAACCGGCGCTGAAATTTGCAGCACCGCCTGCAGAGTAAAAGCTGACTAGAACAGAAACACTTACAATCAGTACAGGAATAGCAGTGCTTAGCATACCCAACGAAAGCCCGCCTATTATTATAGTTGCAGGGCCAGTTCTGGAGGTTCCCGCAAGTTTCTGGGTTGGTTTGTAGGTGTCGGAAGTGTAATATTCAGTAAAGTACCCTATAAGCACACCAGCCAACAATCCGGAGAGCACAGCAAAGTAAGTACCGATGTTATCGTCACCAAGTGTAAATTTAATTAGGAAGTAAGATGCAATTGCAACAAGAATAGCACTGATGTAGGTACCCTTACGCAGAGCAAGCAACAATGTATGCTGGTTTGCATTTTCCTCAGTTTTTACAAACAAGGTTCCGATAATAGAGGCAAAAATACCGATTGTGCAGATGGCTACGGGGATACCCATACCACCCATACCATAACCTGCTGCAACAGCCAGAGCAAATGCAGAAAGGCGGGCACCGGCATAGGACTCATAAAGGTCTGCACCCATACCCGCTACGTCACCTACATTATCACCAACGTTATCGGCAATAACAGCAGGGTTGCGCGGGTCATCCTCGGGAATACCAGCCTCCACCTTACCCACCAAATCAGCACCTACGTCAGCCGCTTTGGTAAAGATGCCGCCACCCACGCGGGCAAACAGGGCTGCCGCCGAAGCACCCATTCCAAAGGTAAGCATAGAGGAGGCAATTTGCTGAGCCTGAGCTGCAGCATCCAGATTACGGTAAACAAACTTTAATATGTAGTACCAGATTGACATATCCAGCATGCCAAGACCAACTACCGTAAAGCCCATAACAGCACCGGCAGAAAAAGCAACCTTCAAACCGCTGTTTAAAGAGTGCTGGGCACTGAATGCGGTACGTGAATTGGCCGCAGTTGCTATTTTCATACCAAAATAGCCGGAAAGAGACGAGAAAAATCCACCGGTTACAAAAGCAACAGGGACAAAGACATTGACATAGCCAAGAGCTGCCAAGACAGCCAAGGCCAAGCATACAATTGCAAAAAAGATGGCAACTGTTTTATATTGCCTTTTTAAATAAGCATTTGCTCCCGTCCTAATATGTCCGGCGATCTCCTTCATCAGCGGGGTACCTTCTTCGGCTTTCATCACCCGTTTGGCCAAAAAAATTGCATAAAGCAATGCGGCCGCAGCTCCAATTGGTGCTAAAAACATCAAATCCACAGTATGATCTCCCTCTTTCATCTCTCTTTTTAAGGCATACTTTTCTTTTTTAAGTAGCTGTTGCACAAAAACTGATTCTTTTCTTTTTGGGCAAAAAAGCACCAAATACTCTTTCGTATCAAGTATATTTTAACTTCAATCAGACTATCTCAAAAAAGATTATAGTGGCAATAATTACCCTTTAATGTGTTATAATTTTAGCATTCTTGTTAAATAATGTCAATTAAAGTTCAGCATGTTATCTGATATTTTCGTCATTTCGATATTATACTAACAAGCATCTTTATTGACAATTTTTTGGATGGGTAATACAATGAACTAAATTTGACAAACAGGAGGCATTTATTATATGTCTGACGCTAAGTCCACAATGGCAATACTTAAGGCTTTATTCTGTTCCTTTTTTAGAATAGGAGCCTTTACCTTTGGCGGCGGTTACGCCATGATTCCATTAATTCATCGAGAAGTTGTTGAGCAGCATCAGTGGATGGATGATGAAGATATGCTTGATCTTTTAGCCATTGCTGAATCTACACCTGGTGTTCTTGCTGTCAATACAGCTACATTTGTTGGGTATCGGCAAGCCGGGATTATTGGCTCACTTACTGCTACTTTTGGCGTGGTTCTTCCCTCTTTTATCATTATTTCCATCATCTCCCTTTTCTACGTCAAGTTTAAAGAGATCTCCTGGGTGTTTTATGCCTTTGAGGGTATAAAATCTGCTGTCATTGTACTGATGATTTCTGCAGTGTTAAAGC
>JAEYXR010000036.1 GCA_023431215.1 Bacillota bacterium | reverse complement strand
CAGCAGCAGCGTGTGGCAATTGCCCGTGCCATTGTTAACCAGCCTAAGGTTTTGCTTTTGGACGAGCCCCTTGGTGCACTGGACTTAAAGCTGCGCAAAGACATGCAGGTGGAGTTGAAACGTATTCAACAGAGCCTGGAAATTACCTTTATTTATGTTACACACGATCAGGAGGAGGCCCTCACCATGTCCGACCGGGTAGTGGTGATGAAAGACGGCTATATCCAACAGATTGGCACTCCTCAGGATATTTATAATGAACCGATTAATGCCTTTGTGGCAGACTTTATTGGTGAAAGCAACATCATCGATGGTTTGATGCACAAAGACTATTTGGTAGAGTTCGCCAACGACTTCTTTGACTGTGTTGACAAGGGCTTTGAGCCCATGGAACGCGTTCAGGTTGTCATCCGCCCCGAAGATTTAAGGATTATCCAGCCCGACGGTGCAAAAATTACCGGTGTGGTGGAAACCGTTATCTTCAAAGGCGTACATTACGAAATTATAGTAGATACCCTTGGTTACCAGTGGATGATCCACAGTACCCAATATGTAGAGCCAGGCACACTGATTGGAATGGAGGTCGCTCCCGAAGACATCCATATCATGCGCCGTATGGAGGAAGAGTAATGAAATTTAAGTACGCTTCCGCACCATACCTAATATGGTCTATCATTTTTGTGGTAGTGCCTTTGGTTTTGGTGGCTGTATTTGCTTTTACCAACGCAGACGGTCAGTTTACTATGGAAAATATTTCAAAAGTGTCCAACTACACAGCCGTGTTCATGCGTTCCATTTGGCTTTCTGTTATTGCTACCGCAATCTGTCTGCTTATTGGGTATCCTCTTGCGTTTATTATGAGCCGTTGTTTACCCATGGGCCAGCGCACACTGGTGATGCTGATTATGCTGCCTATGTGGATTAACTTTTTGCTGCGTACCTACGCCTGGATGACCTTGTTAGAAAATAATGGTATCATCAACGGTCTGCTTACCGCAATGGGTTTTGAACCGATTCGCATGATAAACACTCAAGGTGCCGTGGTACTGGGGATGGTTTATAACTACCTACCCTTTATGATTTTGCCACTGTATACCATTATGACAAAAATTAGCAAAATGACCATTGAGGCGGCACAAGACCTTGGAGCCAATCCCTTTCGAGTATTTTCCAAGGTCATTCTACCCCTGAGTATGCCTGGCGTTACCACCGGCATCACCATGGTGTTTGTACCTTCCATCTCTACTTTTATCATCTCCCGCATGCTGGGCGGTGGCTCCAACATGATGGTGGGTGACCTTATCGATGCACAGTTTTTGGGCAATGCCTACAACCCTAACTTAGGAGCCGCTATCTCACTGGTGCTTATGGTCTTTATCCTACTCTTTATGAGTATTCTTAACCAGTTTGAGGATTCTGAGGATAAGGAGGGCCTGATGATATGAAAAAGTGGTATACAAAGGCCTATGTGGGACTGGTTATGCTGTTTTTGTACATGCCCATTTTTGTCCTTATTATCTATAGCTTTAATGCCTCCAAATCCCGCTCTGTGTGGGCCGGTTTTTCCCTGAAGTGGTACAAAGAACTGTTCAGCAACGAGCTTATTTTGACTTCCCTTCGCAATACCCTTATTGTGGCCCTTATTGCATCGGTAGTTGCAACTATTTTGGGTACTGCTGCCGCCATGGGTATTTACGCCATGAAGCGCAAATGGTTTCGTTCTGCAGTAATGAACGTCACATACATGCCCATTACCAACCCAGAGATTGTTATGGGTGTTTCGTTGCTGCTGCTGTTTGTGTTTATGAACGAGAAACTACACATTCCTTTGGAACTTGGCCTTGCAACCCTGGTCATAGCCCACGTTACCTTTTGCACACCTTATGTTATTCTCAACGTACTGCCCAAGCTGCGACAGTTGGATAAGTATGTGTATGAAGCGGCAATGGACTTGGGCTGCAGCCCGGTTCAGGCGTTTTTTAAGGCGATAATTCCTGAAATTGCCCCGGGTATTTTTGCGGGCTTTTTAATGGCGCTAACTTATTCGGTGGATGATTTTATTATCTCTTATTTTGTCAGCAGTGCAAGCTCAGTTACACTACCCGTAACCATCGGTTCTATGGTGCGTAAGCGTATCAGCCCTGAGATAAATGCTCTTTCTGCAATTATTTTTGTTGTGGTACTGGTTGTGCTGCTTGTTTATAACATCATTGCCGCCAAAAAAGAGAAGCAGGTGCAGAGAGGAGGCGGCAGTTACAAATGAAAAAATTTTGCTTACTGTTAAGTGCATTTTTATGTCTGTCAATGCTCACTCCTACCGCCTTTGCTTATATGGATATTGATACCGAAGGGCTGGACATGGACTACTATACCCGTTATAAGGGTCAGAATTTGAGCCTTAATGTCTACAACTGGGGCGAGTATATCTCTGACGGCGAAGATGATTCTTTGGATGTGAACAAAGCCTTTGAAGAGCTTACCGGCATTAAGATAGTATACTCTACCTATGACACAAACGAGTCATTGTATGCAAAACTGAAAACCGGAGGCACCAGCTACGATGTCATTATTCCCTCAGACTATATGATAGCCCGTATGATTGAGGAGGATATGCTTCAGCCTATTGATTTTAACAATGTACCTAATTTTGAGTACATCAATGAGCGATATGTAAACCCTTCTTATGATGCCGAAAATCTGTATAGTGTCCCTTATACCTGGGGTACGGTAGGGCTTATTTACAACACTACCATGGTGGATCCAAATGAACCTATGGATAGCTGGACAGTTATGTGGAATCCGGTTTATCAGGACAGCATTTTGATGTTTGCAAACTCAAAGGATGCCTTTGGTATCGCCTTTAAGGTTTTGGGGTACCCCATTAATGTACAAAATCTGGATCAGCTGGAGGAAGCCACCCAACTGCTGAAGGAGCAAAAATCTGTTTTGCAGGCTTATGTTATGGATGAAATCTTTGACAAGATGACCGGTGGCGAAGCTGCCATTGCCCCTTATTATGCGGGTGATGCATTGACCATGATTGAGGAAAACCCCGATCTTGCGTTTGTAGTTCCCAAAGAAGGTTCCAACATCTTTACTGACGCCATGTGCATTCCCAAAAGCGCCAAGAACAAAGAGCTTGCAGAAATGTATATTAACTTTATGCTGGAGCCGGAAGTCGGCCTTGCCAACATCGACTATATCGGCTACTCTACACCCAATGATGAAGTATATGAGCTGCTGGATGATGAGATAAAAGAAAACGGCATTAGCTATCCTGATGAAGAAATTTTGGCAAACTGTGAGTACTTTACCCATACAGCGCCGGAGTTGGCTTTGGCGATGGATGAAAAGTGGACAGAAATATTAAGCTCTGATGAGCATTATAACGCAATGCTTATGCCAATGCTGCTTTTAGCCTGCATTATTGCAATTATTGTATTGAATGTTCTTCGTTCTGCCCGTAGAAAAAGAGATTCAATATAAGCTAATAAAGCTGCTAAAGAGTATATATCAGCCTTTGACCAACGCATAAAGTATTACAAAAAAACGAGGGTTATAAAAACCCTCGTTTTTTTATTTTGTTTTTAAGTTATTGACTATCTGGTTTTTCGGCGCTCTGCTCTGTATCATCAGTAGCATCCGGTTCAGCTTCTGTTGTGGTACATGGTTTGCCGGTAAGCATGGAAAGAACACAATTGGAATTGAAGACGACTTCACCCAAGACACTGGCACCGGAATATAAGATACCTTGAGTGATAGAGGTGAACAATGCCATAGAAATATTAGCAGCGGACTCTATGGGAACCTTAGAAAAGGTATAAAGCCCGCACAAAAGGATAGATGCACCGGTGATGAGAAGAGAACTGTTTCGGGGTGTAACGTTGCGAGCAACTAAAATTCGGCTGATTATAGTCAAAACAGGAACCAAAATTAGAAGCTCGGAACGAGCATATTGATTAAATAGCTCTACAAAATTATCCATGGTTATGCTCCATTCTTCCACTCGCAATTGCAATTTTATAAGCAGAGTAACAATAGTTGAGCGGTACCTGATAGAGTTTTTTGCCAAACATTCATTGCTGATTTTGGGGGAAGGCTGGCCCCCTGTTATACTATGCAGGAAAGTTTACGAAAGTACGTAGTAAGATGGGCACCGTCCTATTAAAGCCTGCATAGGATAGTGGGGGAAAGAATACCCCAAATATGAAAGGGTGAAACGAATGCGCCAAGAACATTGCAGACCCCTGGATAGAGCAGGGATCTTTGAGGTGCTGCGCTGCGCACCACACTGTGTGCTTGCAGTGGCAGAAAATGATCAGCCATATGCGGTACCTATGTATTATTTTTGGAAATTCTCAGGTGGTAGACTTTGGTTTTTGCTTTGCAGCGATAAATGCGGATGCAAAATGAGCTGCATGAGGAACAACAGCAAAGTTGCACTATTGTTTGAGTTGCCTAGCGAGAACTGCACAAAAACTGTTGTGGCAAAGGGCAAGGTACTTCGTTTTTGTAATGAGGATTGTGAAGACGATGATGTTATCATTGAAATTTTGGCAACCTCCGTTACGGGCAGAGAACATCCTAATAAATGTCACGAAAGGAGCTGGCTCAGATGATGAGAGGCTACACGAACTGCAATACACCCAACAGTGGTGTCAAATGCCCACAGTGTGGGCGTATGCATAATCAGCAGGCTGCTTCGGCAAGGCCCTGTATGGCAAGGCCAGTAGCAGCTGAAGTGGTTGAGTGTGGAGGCCCCATTAGCGCAGCCACCAGAAAATCTTTTGGTACCTGTTCTGCTGATGAACCCAAAACCTGCTTTGATTAAACAAATCTCCCAAGCCGCAAAAAGCCGATGCCATATAAAAGGCATCGGCTTTTTGCATTATATCATAATGGAGCAGAATGAAAGTAAGGGACAAAAGCAAATATTACCAGAGGAGGACTTGTATAGCAAAATAAACTGTAAAGTTGTAGTGCCTTAATCAAGCAAAAAAAGATGTATTTTTAATATGGTGTTGTCAACATGACTATGTGCAAAGAGCCAAAATGAGCTTTTTTTGGACAGGGTACGAAAATTCGAGGAAATACGCTCCCTCTACTTGATAAAGGGTTATCAAACCGATATAATAACTATGGTAATTTATTAGGGAATCACTGTCTAACAGGGGGTTTCCAATCCACTATTGTTACCCGAAAGGAGCACGGATATGAACTATTCTCACGAAGTAGAAAACATGTGTCCCCTGACCAAGGGTCCGCATCATGGTCCCGCCCCCATTCCCGAAGAGGGCAAATGGGTCAAAGCTTATCAAATTACTGATATTTCAGGCCTTAGCCACGGTGTTGGCTGGTGCGCACCTCAGCAGGGCGCCTGCAAGCTGACCCTAAATGTTAAAGACGGTATTATCGAGGAAGCTTTGGTAGAAACCCTGGGCTGCTCTGGCATGACCCATTCTGCTGCTATGGCTGGCGAGATCCTGCCCGGCAAAACCATTCTGGAAGCATTAAACACTGACCTGGTTTGTGATGCTATCAACGTTGCTATGCGCGAAATCTTTAAACAGCTGGTATACGGCCGCACCCAGACCGCATTCTCTGAAGGTGGTTTGCCTGTCGGTGCTTCTCTGGAAGATTTGGGTAAGGGTCTGCGTTCTCAGGTAGGTACCATCTTCTCCACCGGTGCCAAGGGCGTACGTTACCTGGAGCTGGCTGAAGGCTACATTCTCTCCGTTGCTGTTGATGCAAATGGTGAGGCCATCGGCTACAAATTTGTCAAAGTTGGCAAAATGCTGGAAGATATTCGTCACGGTGTAGACCCCAAGACCGCATTCGAAAAGAATATCGGTACTTACGGCCGTTATGCCGACGCTCCCAAATACATTGACCCCCGCGAAGAATAATCGAAGGATAGGAGGTAACACACATGGCAAAGTTTGAAGGAAAAGAAAGAAGAATGCCCAAAATTGAGGCATGCTTAAAGGAATATGGTTTTGCTTCTTTGGAGGAGGCAAAAGATCTTTGCACCTCCAAGGGCATTGATGTAGAAGCCATTGTTAAAGGTGTACAGCCTATCGCTTTTGAGAATGCGGTTTGGGCTTACATTCTGGGCGTTGCTGTTGCACTGAAGAAAGGTGCATTGAAGGCTGCTGATGCTGCCGAGGCTATCGGTATCGGTCTGCAGGCATTCTGCATCCCCGGCTCTGTTGCCGAGCAGCGTGCTGTTGGTCTGGGTCATGGTAATCTGGGCGCAATGCTGCTTCGCGATGAGACCAAGTGCTTCTGCTTCCTGGCAGGTCACGAGTCCTTTGCTGCTGCCGAAGGCGCTATCGGCATTGCCCGCAATGCAAATAAAGCTCGTAAAGAGCCTCTCCGCGTTATTCTCAACGGTTTGGGCAAGGATGCTGCATACATTATTTCCCGTATCAACGGATTCACCTATGTTGAGACCGATTATGATTTTGCAACCGGTGAAATCAAGATCGTCCGCGAGGTAGCTTTCTCTGATGGTGAGAAAGCAAAAGTTCGCGTCTATGGTGCCAATGATGTTCTGGAAGGCGTTGCAATCATGAAGCTGGAGAAGGTTGACGTTTCCATCACCGGTAACTCCACCAACCCCACCCGCTTCCAGCACCTGGTTGCAGGTACCTACAAGAAGTGGTCTTATGAGAATGACGTCAAGTACTTCTCTGTTGCTTCTGGTGGCGGTACCGGCCGTACCCTGCATCCCGACAACATGGGCGCTGGCCCTGCTTCCTATGGCTTGACCGACTCCATGGGCCGTATGCACGGTGACGCTCAGTTTGCCGGTTCTTCCTCCGTCCCTGCTCACGTAGAGATGATGGGTCTGATTGGTATGGGCAACAACCCCATGGTTGGTGCTACCGTTGCTTGCGCAGTTGCTGTAGAGCAGTCTGCCAAATAAGAGTATATTGTTGCATGCATTATCAAAACTAAACCGGTAATTGCCGGTAAAAGGTTAGGGATGCAAGCGCGAAAAGAAACCCATTGCAGTACAATTTATGCTGCAATGGGTTTCTTTCTTTGTAATACAAAACAGTGGGTATAAAGGTTTTCGACAGTATAAAGCTACCTTCTGTTTGGGTGGACTCCAATGTATAAATTTTTATTCCAAAGAAATAGCTCTCATGGGGCAAAACTTAACGCACTTGCCGCATTTGATACATTTTTCCATATCTGCCGCCGGCGCACTAAATCCATCCTGAGACAA